>JAEUTS010000174.1 GCA_016787005.1 Bacteroidia bacterium | reverse complement strand
AAACCCTGTCAGAGTTTAGAGTTATTACTTAACTCAACACCTTCTTCACCAAATCAGCCGCTTCCTGCAACTCAACAGCTGAGAAAACTTTCAAACCCGAATCGGCAATAAGTTTCTTCGCTTCAATGGCATTGGTGCCTTGCAAACGAACAATGATAGGAACTTTAATGTTTCCGATATTCTTATATGCATCAACAATCCCCTGTGCAACACGGTCGCAACGAACAATGCCGCCAAAAATATTTACAAGGATGGCTTTTACATTGGGGTCTTTCAGAATGATACGGAAGGCGTTCTCTACACGTTCAGCGTTTGCAGTTCCCCCAACATCCAAAAAATTGGCTGGATCACCTCCCGATAATTTAATAATATCCATTGTAGCCATTGCCAATCCCGCACCATTAACCATACAGCCTACATTTCCATCCAGCTTTACGTAGTTCAAACCAAACTTTCCGGCTTCTACTTCTGTCGCGTCTTCTTCAAGTACGTCGCGCATTTCAACGTAATCCGGGTGGCGAAACAACCCGTTATTATCAAGGCTTACTTTTGCATCCACAGCTATAATTTTATTATCGGAGGTTTTTAATACGGGGTTAATTTCAAACATACTGGAATCGGTTTGCTCATAAGCTTTATAAAGACTCGCAATAAACTTTGTCATCTCTTTGAATGCCTGACCATCAAGTCCTAAATTGAACGCTATTTTGCGACACTGAAAACCCTGCAAACCCACTTTAGGATCAACTTCTTCTTTAAATATTTTTTCGGGCGTTTTTTCAGCTACTTCTTCAATATCCATCCCGCCTTCCTGCGAATAAACGATTGTATTGTGTCCCTTTTTACGATCAAGCAGCACACTCATGTAAAATTCCTGCGGCTTGCTTTCGCCGGGATAATAAACATCATTTGCGATCAAAACTTTATGAACGACTTTTCCCTGGGGGCCGGTTTGGCGCGATACTAAGTTCATACCAAGAATTGCCTTGGCCTTTTCTTTAACTTCGTCAAGGGTTTTAGCGACTTTTACTCCGCCGGCTTTACCGCGCCCGCCGGCATGCACCTGTGCCTTCACCACCCATATCTTTGTTCCGGTTTGTTCCTGTAATTTTTTTGCGGCTTCAACAGCCGATTCAGGAGTTTCGGCAACTATACCTTCTCCTGTTGCTATACCAAATTTTTTGAGAATTTGTTTTCCCTGGTATTCGTGAATGTTCATAATTCGATTGATTTTTTATTCGTTTCAAAAGTAAAAAAAAATGAATACGATGATCCGCTTTGAAGGATTAATTTATTTCTTTTTCTTCACATAACCGAAATAAAGGTTGAATCCAACTTCCAAATGACTTACTGCTCCATTTATATCACCGTTTTCATAATGCTTAAATTGATCCAATGCAATATCTGTTGGGTCAAATGAGTGGTTTATATATGTATAGCTCACAAGAAATCCCATTCCAAAATTATCCTCCAGAATAAAATTTATATTCTCCGAAATCTGAATATATGCAGTACTAAACTCATCTTTAATAGGTACGGGAGTTACCATTTGTATGGAACTGAACTTTCCGAAACTCTGACCAATTGAAATAGAGGTGGACAAAAAACCATGCGGTGTGAAATAATAGTCGTAACCGGTATTTAACCCCACCCAGTTAAGCTGGAACTGATTACTTAACCGGTATCCATTACCTGCAACAAGCTTATTGGTCGGTATCTTATAAAGAGAATTACCACCACATATTCCGGCATAAAAATTTTTAAACAACTGAACATTCTGCGAACCGCTTACAGAATAAACCCCGATAAATGTGCTTTTAAACGCTTTGTTGGAAAGCGGATGGGGTACCAGGCCGTTAATTCGGGTATCAAACCTGTAAATACCCTCAGTTATCTGTGCTTTTGCATAAAAGCAAATCAAATATAAAAGGGCAATGAAGTAATATTTGATTTTTTTACACACAAAAAGACTTGTTTTACCTGAATAATAAACTTACAAAGTTTCGTTTTAGTATATAACCTACAAGTTAGCTAAAATTAGTATTTTTATGTATCTGTTATGATTAAACCCGTCCTCAAAAGTGCTTTATTCCTCTTTTTGGCTGCTTTAAGTTTTACTTCTTGCAGAAAAGATTCAAGTCAACCAAGCTGGGACGTTGATATTTTGGCTCCGCTTATTAAATCAAGCCTGAGTATTAACGACCTTATCACAGATTCTCTTTTAGTAAGTAATCCTGATAGTTCCATTAAAATTGTTTATAACAGCGATCTTATTAACTTTTCCTCCGACACACTTGCACAGGTGCCTGACACCGCAGTAAGTTTTTCGTTTGTAACACCAATACCTTATAGCTATAGTCCCGGCGATGTGCTTATTAACAAAACTTCAGAGATAGACTTCGACCTTAGCGGAATTGAACTTAAAAAGGCAATCATTAAAACAGAATTTATCAAATTGCATGTAGAGAACAGAATGGACAGTACAATTGTCTTTGAATATAAAATTCCTTGCGCAACGCTGAACAGTATTCCTTTCTCCTTATTCGACTCTGTTCCCGGGGGAAGTAATTTAACTCCCGCTATTTATGATACGATCATTGACCTGAAGGGTTATACTGTTGACCTGACAGGTTTGACAGGGACAAAATACAACATTGTAACAACCCAGGTAAAAGCATACATATCAAAGGCGGTAGACTATGTTGCGGTCGCCCTTGATGATAGCCTGTTCATCACTAACAGCGCATACAGCATTAAGCCGGGATATGCCCGCGGATACCTGGGTCAAACCGTTGTTAATGTTGGTCCGGAACAAAGTGACTTCACATTGTTTAAAAATATTAAGTCTGGCACATTAAGCCTTCCTAATGTTAACCTAAAACTCGATCTTGAAAATTCGATTGGTGTTGACGCACGGTTGAAGATCAACAAAATAACGTCTATGAATACCAGGACGGGGACAAATATTGATCTTATAAGCTCTGCGGCGATAAACAAATCAATAAACATTAACAGGGCTGTTGAAACAGGAATTGCGGCTACACCCGTCATCCCAACTATTCAAACAATACTGCTGAACAACGGAAACTCCAATATCAGCTCATTGGTCAGCAATATGCCTGACAAAATAGGTTATTCGATGCAGGTAAATATAAATCCGCTTGGAAACATTTCGGGATCAAACGATTTTGTTTTTTCGGATTATGGCATTAAAGCGAAAATGAATATCGAAATTCCATTATCGGTTTTAGCGACCAGTCTTATTTTGTCGGATACACTCCTGCTCGATCTCGGTAGCATCCGTGAGCATGAAAAAATAAATAATGGTAATTTATATTTGTATGCTGTGAACGGACTACCATTTGATGCGGCCATACAGATCTATTTACTCGACAATACACTATCGAAGACTGATTCCTTACTTGTGCCACCCAACAACAGCATTGCCAGCGCTTTACTTGGCACTAACCTTAAAGTATCTCAAGCAGTTAATACCAAACTTACTATCCCGGTAACAAAAGAAAAGATCGACAAATTGGTGCATTCCAAAAAAGCGTTGGTGGTGGCCCGTTTTAATACAGCCAACCAGCCCAACCCTATAAGCCTTTACAATCACTACAAACTCGACTTTAAATTAATAGCAGATATCAATTACAGCTTTTCAACCAAAAAGTGAGACAAGTAATTTACATATTGTTCACATTAAATTGCATCACCCTGCTGGCGCAGGAAATTTACACCCCATTTGATAAAAATTATATCGATCACAAATCAACTTTAAGTGTAAGCGCCGATTATTTTTTTAACTCTAACGCCATCACCTCTGAATTTGTAAATACATTTTATAAAAGCGGAAATATTACCTCAAAAATGAAAGATGGAGTTAGCAGCAACCTTATTCTTGAAAATCGCCTTGGCGCTGAACTTAATTATTCTGTTTATTATAGGTATAAACCCGATACACTTTCAAAAAATTCTAAAATAGGTTTTTTTACCAGTCTCAAAAACCGAAACCATGTTGATGCCCGATTCTCGAATGACCTTTTCAAACTTGGCTTTTATGGCAATAAACAGTTTGCGGGTGAAATAGCTGATCTTACAAACTTTAATCTTAACCTGTATCAATACCAGCAATTCCAGCTTGGAGTGACTAAAAAGATAAATAATGGCGAAGTGACCTATGGGTTAGGTCTTTCTATGCTTAATGGGCAGCAATATCAATCTATCCATGCCAAAAAGGCTGAGCTTTATACCGCATTGGATGGCCAGTATATTGATTTCAACAGTAATATCATTTACAAACGGTCGGATACGGCAAGCAGTCGACTGGGAAGCACCAATGGAACAGGCTTCAGCATTGATGTATATGCCGATATTCCGTACATGACAAAAGAAAACAGGGCAGAACGAATGACGATTGAACTGCGCGACATCGGCATGATCTGGTGGAACGGGAACTCAGAAACAGCTAAGGTCGATTCCATCCATCATTATGAGGGTGTCAGCATTGACAATATTTTTCAATTAAACAGTTCCTCATTCGGAAATACCAATACCGATAGTGTATTAAACAAAAATGTAAAGTTTTCTCCGGGCAAAATTACCACAACTCTTCCTGCAGTGTTTCATTTTAATTCCTTATCAACTGTTGGCAAATGGCAGTTCTCTAAAGGTATCCGCTTTATATTTAATGCAAATAATAAATTCAACATCTATTTTATTGTTAACCGCTATTTAACACCAAAACTCATGGTAAGTCTCGGTCTTGCTTATGGAGGCTATAGCCTGTTCAACACGAATACAGGTTTTGCCATTGATTTTGGAAAAGGGTTTATGCTTCGCGCATATAGCAATAATATAGAGGGCTTTATAGTTCCCAGGTTGGCTACAGGACAGGGAGCAGCATTATCATTAACAAAAAGTTTTTAAAATGAGAACGGGTGTGAAATATTTATTCCTTATTGCATTCGCTGTTGCATCAACCTGTTGTACCGCTTCAATACAGTTTAAACATTCTATTGGCGGCAACTCTCCTGACCACGGATACTGTGCTCGGCAAACATACGACAATGGATATATTGCCGTTGGAACTACCAGCAGTTTTACAAATGGTAACTCGGATATTTATGTTGTGCGAACCGATAGCAATGGTATTGTTGCATGGACTAAAAATTTCGGCACCGCGAATATTGAGGTTGCACGGTATGTGGAAGAATTAAAGGACTCTTCAATTATAATTGTTGGCTATACAAACAATACAACCGCCAATGGTTATGATGTTTACCTGCTGCGGCTCGACCGCTGGGGAAACAAAGTCTGGGAAAAAACCTATGGCGGCACCGATTGGGAATTTGCTTACAGCGTACACCAGACAAGTGACGGAGGATTTATCATAGCCGGAGGTACATACAGTTACGGAAAAGGAAGTGAAGATATGTACCTTATTAAAACAAACATAAATGGCGACACAACATGGACAAAAACATTCGGTGGACGATACGATGATGAAGCAAGATCGGTGCGGGAGACAGCTGCAGGTGAATTTATACTGACCGGTTACACCAAAAGTTTTACCGACACTACAGGTGGAGATGCATATGTGGTGAAAACAAATTCTACCGGAGATACATTATGGACAAAGAGCTATGGCGGATTAAAAGAAGATCTCGCCAATGATATAATTGAATGTAAGAACGGTGATTATGTTTTTTGCGGACGCAGTTACAGCTATTGTAACAAAAACGCCAATATGTACCTTGCCAGGCTCTACAATAACGGATCACTCAACTGGCAGATCTCAAATGGCCTGCTTAAGGATTCCATTTATGATAGCCTCGAAAGTTTAGTTGAACTGCAAAACGGAAATCTTGCTTCAATAGGTGTCACCTTTTCCTATGGCGGCGGACAGAATGAAGGTTATTTACTTATTACAAATGCTTCCGGAGGTTTTATTAACGGCCCCACCTATGGCACCGGTGGCAAAGATGAGTGTTACTCTGTTGCGGTTACGCGGGATAAGGGATTTATTATTTGCGGTTTTACAGACTCAACAAAAATTGGCTTTAACGCGCCTAACTTATTTCTGATAAAAACCGATTCAACCGGTCAGTTGCCTAAAATGAAATTCTGGTTTTCCGTTAATGACATGAACAATGGTTTGATTAACACTATTGACACCTACCCTAACCCGTTCACAGTTCAAACTAATATTACGATCAATTCTAATGAAGAAATTCACCCTGCTGACCTTAACCTGGAATTTGCAGATATCACTGGGCGAATTTGCGCTGCGAATTATAGAATTGTGAATTCCGGGAGCAAAAATATTGAGTTGCAAATAGACAGAGGAAATTTGCAGAGTGGAATTTATTTTGTCAGGTATTTCCTGAAATATCAATTTGTCGGTGCTTCAAAAGTAATCGTCGAGTGAGACTTTACTGATGAGCCGGTAGGATCGATCAAACTCCTTATAGTGACGCACACTTTTCCTTACCGGATATATATTATGAAATTAGAATTTTTAAAAAATATTAATGAGTATAACGAACACGCAATTCGGTTATTCGACTTTAATTCGTCACAGGCAAATGAATTCCGACACACTATTGACGGGTTGATTGCAAACCGCGAAGATCACATAGATTTAAGTTCCCTTGATTTTATTCAATCCATAAACTGTAAACTCACCCTGCGCGTTGGTCAAAGTGATGAAGGAATATCAACAGTTGATGAACTTAATTTCTTTTGTGATCTCACAATAAATAATTACAAGAACATGATGCAATTGTTATCTCCATTTTGCAGAAAAGAATCAAGCGGTTATCAATGGCTTTATGATATTGACACTCCAATTGACTTTTTATTTTCTGCGGGGAAAGAAATGCCGGAAGTTGAACCCTCTGAGGATTAATTTTCTAAACTACTATAAGCTGAAAGTTTGTAGGTTGTGGTAAAGAAAAATTAAAATTTCTTATATAATACGCTCAGCGGTTCTCCGTGTCTCCTCTATGCCTGCACACCGAAGTGTTTTGGCACACAGGTGTGAAACTCTGTGTAACAAAAAA
>JAEUTS010000170.1 GCA_016787005.1 Bacteroidia bacterium | reverse complement strand
GGTGATCTCCTGATCCCTGTCGGCACGAAAGTCACATGGAATTTCAACACACAAAACACCAACATGCTCCGCATGAGTTTTATTGACACCGCTTTTGCCGTGCAGCCTTCGGCAAAAGACGCGTACAGCTTCTCATCGCGTATGATGAATGATGCACGCTACGCGATTACAACTGCCAATGAATTTATCAGGAGTAAAGACTCGGTTCTATACAGTATAAATGTCATTCCTGATCAATATCCGTTGATCGGAGTTGATGAACAAAAGGATTCGGTTTTGCAAAAATTATTTTACTTTAAAGGGCAGGTGAAAGATGACTATGGATTTACCAATCTTACATTTAATTATCGCTTTATTAATAAAACTGATTCAACGAATACGCTCAGATCTCAAGTCTCAGATATTAAGTCCGTTTCCATTCCGATCAGTAAATCCTTAACTCAGGATCAATTTCTTTACACCTGGGACCTGAACATGCTTAATATTGCATCAGGCGATGCTTTGGAATATTATTTTGAAGTATGGGATAATGACGGTGTGCATGGTGCGAAATCGGCACGTTCACAAAAACTGATATTCAAGGCGCCTAGCATGCAGGAAATTTCGGAGAACACAGAAAAAAACAACTCGAAAATAAAAGAAGAATTAAAAGAAACCATACAGGAAGCGAAAGACCTGCAGAAACAACTGAACGCCCTTAATAAAAAAATACTTGAAAAGAAAGACCTGAGCTGGGAAGACAAGAAAAAAATGGAGGAGCTGCTTCAGCAGCAAAACGAACTTCAGCAAAAGGTTGAAAGTATAAAAAATGAAAATCAAAAAAACAACCTGTCACAATCGGAATTCAAACAGGTTGATCAGCAAATTGCCGAAAAACAAAAACAACTGGAAGACCTCCTGCAGCAAGTGCTTACACCTGAGATGAAACAGAAAATGGAAGAGCTGCAAAAAATGCTTGCCGAACTTGACAAGAATAAAGTACAGAACGAATTGGAGAAAATGAAGATGAATGCCAAAGACGTGGAAAAAGAATTGAATCGCACCCTTGAAGCATTCAAACGCCTTGAAGTGGAACAAAAACTCCAGGAAAACATTGAAAAACTTAATGAGCTGAAGAAAGAACAGGAAGAGCTGGCACAAAAAAGTGATGACAAAAAATCAGATGTAAAAGAATTGGAGAAAAAACAAGATGAACTGAATAAAAAATTTGAAGATTTCCAAAAAGACATGAAAGACCTGGAAAAGAAAAACAAAGAGTTGGAACAACCAAATAATATAGAAAACACAGATAAAAAACAAGAAGACATTAAACAGGATATGAAGGCCAGTGATCAGCAATTACAAGACAATAAAAAGAGTAAGGCCTCACAATCTCAAAAAAATGCTGCCCAAAAAATGGATCAACTTGCACAACAAATGAAAAAAATGCAGGAAGAAATGCAGGAAGAAGCTAATACGGAAGACGCCAAAGCGTTGAGAGAGATACTGGATAACCTTATTCAGCTTTCATTTGATCAGGAAGGACTCATGAGTGATCTGAGAAAAATACGTATCGACAACCCCCAGTATCCAAAGGTTGCACAACAACAAAAGAAATTACAGGATGACGCTAAAATGATTGAGGACAGCCTTCTTGCATTGAGTAAGCGTGTGCCAACCATTAAATCGGCCGTTAACCGGGAAATAAGTGCCATAAACATGAATATGGAAAAGGCGATCGGCGCCTTAGCCGAACGCCAGACCGCTGAAGCAAACAGCCGCCAGCAATTTTCGATGACATCTATAAACAACCTGGCTCTGATGTTAAATGAATCATTGCAGAATATGCAACAACAACAGCAGCAAAGTAAGAGCCAGCAGGCAGGGAAAGGCAGTTGTAAGAACCCGGGCGGGATGGGCAAAAAGCCCAGCATGGCTAACCTCCGCCAGATGCAGCAGCAGCTGAACGAACAGATACAAAAGATGAAGGACGCCATGGCAAAAGATGGCAAGCAGAAAGGCAAAGAGGGAAAAGGTGGAAAAAGCGGAGCTAACGGACAGCAAGGCATGAGCGAACAGTTGGCCAAACTGGCCGCTCAACAGGAATATATACGTCAACAAATGCAAAAAGCCGCCGAAGGGCTTGAAAAAAGCGGAAAACCGGGCAGTAAACCCGGGGGCGACGCAGCCCAAAAAATGGAAGAAACAGAAACAGACCTTGTAAATAAGCTTATTAGCCAGGAAACCATCAGGCGCCAGCAGGAGATACTCACCAGGCTTTTGGATTATGAAAAAGCGGAGAAAGAAAGGGACCAGGACGAAAAAAGACAGTCCAATGAAGCGAAAAGTGACTTTATACGTAACCCTAACGCGTTTTTAGAGTATAACAGGTTGAAAGAACGGGAAATTGAACTTTTGAAAACTGTGCCGCCTTCATTAAATCCGTTTTACAAATCGAAAGTGAACGAATATTTTAATAATTTTGAACAACAATAAAAAGATGACAATTCCGGAAAGTAAATCCCTGACTATTTCTTCCAAAACAGAAAACATTGTTGTGGTGGAAACTCTGATCAATGAAATTTGCGACAAATTCAAGATCAGTGAAGATCATTATGGTAACATTTTGGTGGCACTTACTGAAGCTGTGAATAACGCAATTCAGCATGGCAATAAAAATAACCCGAGCAAGCATATTAATATCTCTTTCAATATCCGTCCCGACCATATTTCATTCACTATTAAGGACGAAGGTCTGGGATTTGACTTCTCGCATATCCCTGACCCTACCGCTCCCGAAAACATTGAAAAACCAAACGGACGCGGCGTGTTCCTGATGAAAAATCTTGCTGATAACATTGAGTTTGAAGATAACGGCAGCACAGTAAAACTCGATTTTAAAACGGGGAAATAGGCTCATTCTCTTTGCTTTTTTAACTATCTCATGTTAATTACTTTTGGACTCCCGGTTTATATCCTTCCTCAAAACACCTATATTTACTTCAATAAATATTATTATTAACCAAATGTTCGACAACTCCATGTCAAAAACCAACACTCCCGATTCTCAATCTATCAATTTGATAGGTGCCGGAACAGTAATTGAAGGTGATATAAAGTCAAACGGAGACATCCGCATTGATGGAACCATTAAAGGTTCATTGAATGTAAAAGGAAAGCTGGTAGTTGGAACATCAGGGCTACTGGAAGGTGAAATAATTTGCCAAAATGCAGATGTATCAGGCACTATAAAGGCGAAAATCACAGTTTCCGACCTATTGTCGCTAAAAGCCAGCGCCAAACTAACGGGTGATATAGTTTCAGGAAAACTTCATATTGAGCCAGGGGCCAATTTCTCCGGCTCATGCAGTATGGGTGGTATAATTAAAGATATAAATCATGCCGGAAACCAACCCAAGTCCCAGGAAAAAGCAGCCAACGCTTACTGATTACGGCAAATATGCAGGCATGGGACTTCAGATGGCTGCAATCATAGGCATCGGGATGTATGCCGGAGTAAAACTTGATCATCACTTTGGTTTAAAAAAATTTCCAGCATTTACTATTTCGTTTTCACTCCTATCTGTTGTTGCTGCCATTTATTTTTCCGTGAAAGATCTTCTGAAAAAAAAGTAATACTCCCCGATTAAAAATGCCGTTTCGCAATACACTACAATAATTCAGGCATTTTATTTGATTAGTTTTCAAAGTGTTATATATTTGTCGCCCTTGAAAAATGCAACTTTCCTTAATGTGAAAGTCATTAACGTAGCCTTTAATTCAATTTATATGATTAAACTATTAAGTACTCACAACTTTCATTTAGCATCCATACTATTACTATTTGCTTTATCCCCCATTTTAAAAGCCCAGCCGAATTGTCAATGGACCAAAGGGTACGGAAACACTAAGGAAGAATCCTGCAAAAGTGTTTATGTTGACGGATCCGGCAATGTATACACTACCGGATATTTCTATTCCCCTACCATTACTTTCGGTTCAACTACACTTACCAATGCTGATAATAGTGGCAACAGTTGTGATGCGTTTATGGTTAAATCAGACTCCTGCGGCAACGTTATATGGGCCAAAAAAGCGGGAGATAGCTGGTACGTGGAAGAAGGAGCTGCCATTTCTACTGATAACCTTGGAAATGTATATGTAGCCGGCTCATTTCAATCCGCTACTATTACATTTGGATCGTTTGTACTTACTAACGATGGCGCATTTAATACATTTATTGTGAAGTATAATTCCGCGGGAGTTGTGCAATGGGCAAAAGGATCGTCAGGAGATACCCGGGCAGTTACAACAGATATGTGTGCCGATAAAAACGGAAATACATACCTGACCGGATGGTTCAACTCCGATTCACTCAAATTTGATGGCATAAAGCTAATGCAGGGAGGTTATTACGATATGTTCGTTGTTAAATACGATAGCAATGGCAACGCGCTATGGGCAAAAAATGCCGGGTATGATGGAGATGACGCGGGATATGGCATTGCAGCAGATACTTCAGGCAATGTGTTTGTCGGCGGATCTTTTCAGGATTCTATTAAATTCGGTAGTGTTTTTATAAAGAATCAACTTGCTTACTATTATCATCCTTTTATAGTTAAATATGATAAAAACGGGAATGTACTTTGGGCAAAAAGTACGAGTAAGGGAGAAAATTCGGACGAAGCGTATGATGTTACAGTTGATCTTTCAGGCAGCGCCTATCTTGCCGGCTACTTCAAATCTGATACAATAACATTTGGTTCCATCCGGTTAGATAACGCCTCTAATTATTATCACAATGGATTTCTTACAAAATATGATCCTTCAGGGAATGTTTCCTGGGCAAGAAGTATTGGAGGAAATTTTAGTGATATTATTAAGCGTGTTACCTGTGACGCAAGTAATAACATTTACATCGGCGGGGACTTTGAGTCGACAACAATAGCCTTAGATGCACTTTCACTTACCAATTTTTCAACTGTCGACACCTCATATGATGTATTTATTGCCAAATACAATTCAAATGGAAAAATACAATGGGCGAGATCTGCAGGTGAAGCAAGATGGGAATACCTTGAGGGCATTGCAGTAGGCAAAACCGGCATCCCCTTTATTTCCGGAAGGTATGACTCAGGCTCACTTACTTTTGGCGCCACAACACTCACCAATAAAGGCCGGACAGATACGTATGTAACGAATGAAATAAACCGAAACGGAATGTTAACCCCGCAATTGTGTGCCGTAACAGTAGACAGTCTTTCGAAAAACAATGTTATTTATTGGGACAAAACTCCCTATACAGATGCAAAGAATTTTATTGTATACAGAGAAATATCCATAAACAACTATAAGCCTTTAGCAACTATTCCTTATGATTCATTGAGTTATTTTACTGATACAGTGCGGGTCAGATATTTTCCTAACACAGGCAACCCAAATGTCGGAACTTACAGATATAAACTTCAGTTTATCGACACCTCCGGCAACTATAGTTCATTAAGTCCATATCATAATACAATTTATATCGTTGACAATGGCGCAGGACAATTTACCTGGAACCCCTTGTATACCATTGAAAACGCTGCGAATCCTGTAAATAACTATGTACTGATGCGTGATGATAATGGGACCGGTGTGTGGACAACTGTTGGCAATGTTGTAGGGAATCAAAATACTATTGCTGACCCGGCTTATGCAAGTCATACCGGTGGAAAGTGGCGCATAGAAACCCAATGGCCTATCACTTGCACTCCTACACTTGCAAAGCCCTCTAAAAATGTGAATGGTGAGATCCAGACCACTAAAACCATTAATATTTCCCGAAGTAATATTAAAAACAATATAAGCGCTATTGGGATCAATGAATTAGATGCAAGTGCTCTCATCTCTGTATATCCGAATCCTGCCGCAGGTAAACTTACTATTGATTGGGAGGAGCTTTCTTCGGATCAACACATTCAGATCGTATTGCGGAATTATCTTGGAATGGAAATTATAAAATTTAGATCTGAAAAAAATCAATCTAAAACGACATTGGATATTTCCGGTATCGCTTCAGGAATTTATTGCCTTGATCTGAAAGGCGACAAATATGCTGCCCTTAAAAAGCTGGTAGTTGAATAAAAATACACTGTTGGATTTTAAAATATTACATTAATAAATTATTAATCTATTTAAAACAACACGAAATGAAAACAAAGTACTTTACAAAGGCAAATTTTTCAATACTCATTTTAACCATTGCAATTCCCCTCTTCACATTAGGGCAGCCTTTTTGCCAATGGACGAAAGGATATGGTTTAGCTAAAGACGAACAGTCCCGGGGGATATCAGTTGACAACAATGGCAATGTGTATAGTATTGGGCATTTTAGTTCCCCTACAATTACTTTTGGTTCAACAACTCTTGTAAACGTTTCCAGCACAGGAACTGCGGATGTTTTTATAGTAAAACATGATTCATGCGGAAATGTAGTATGGGCAAAGCATGCCGGGGATCAGGATTACGACGACAGGGGGACTGCGATCGTTACCGACAAATCCGGCAATATATATGTAACAGGAGCATACTATTCTTATTATATAAAATTCGGCGCAGATTCGCTGAGTAATAATGGCACCGGGTGGAGTACTTACCTGGTGAAACTAAATCCTTCCGGCAATGTTATTTGGGCCAAGGGACTTGATGCGAGCGGATCTGTACACCCTTCCGATCTTGCAATTGATAAGAATGGGGACATATACATGTCCGGCTACTATTTGTCCGACAGCGTTAAATTTGGCGGAATAAAAATAACCGGCAACACATCTGATTATAGTTCTTTTCTTGCAAAATTCAACAGCAGCGGGAGCGCTATTTCTGTAAAAAGCATTACAGGATACGGCAGCAATGAGATCAACAGTATAACAACTGATACCACCGGCAATGTAATTATTGCAGGCTATTACTCCGATTCATTGAAAGTTGATTCTCAAATATTACACGGACAGTCCAATTTAAATATGTTCTTTGCAAAATTTAATGCTTCCGGCAACCTTTTTTGGGCCAAAAGTGTTGGAGATAATTACAACGATGAGGCTACCGGTGTCGCAACCGATAAAGCGGGGAATATTTATCTGACAGGTTATTTTCAGTCAGACTCCATTACGTTTGACAATATTAAACTCGTTCTTATTAAGTTCACTTCGTGGGGAAATGGGTTCCTGGCAAAATATGATGGGTCTGGTAATGCACTGTGGGCAAAACGTATTGGTGGCCTTACTGATGATTATGGAAAATCGGTTGCAGTAAACAAAAACGGTGATGTATTTGTCGGTGGCCGCTTTAAATCCACATCGATCACGTTGGATGGAATAAAACTCAATAATGTGACAGGAGGAAATGCAACATCAGATATTTTTGTGGCAAAATATAATTCAATCGGCCAACTTAAATGGGCCAAAAGCGCTGGCGGAATGGGCGATGATGTAATAGAAGAATTGGCTCTCGGAACAAATGGTATTCCATACATTACCGGCACATTCAAACCTGCATCGATTGTATTTGGAGCGAACACACTGAACAATGCCGGCCTTACTGATATTTTCATTTCAAATGATATTACCCGAAATGGCATGTCAACTCCGCAATTATGCGCCGTAACCGTTGACAGCCTTTCCAAGAACAATGTTATTTATTGGGATAAAACACCCTATACGGCTGCAAAACAATTTATTGCTTACAGGGAAACTTCCCTAAATTTATATAGTCCATTAGGAATTATTCCCTTCGATTCACTGAGCTACTATACTGATACCGTACGAACCAGGTATGCCCCTAATACAGGTAACCCAAACGCCGGAACTTACAGGTACAAGTTGCAGTATATGGATACATCGGGAAATTATAGTTACCTCAGTCCATACCACAATACTATTTTTATAGTCGACAACGGATTAGGGCAATTTACGTGGAATCCACTCTATACAATAGAGGGATCTTCAAATCCTGTTAATAATTACATATTGAAGCGCGATAACGCGGGAACCGGAGTATGGGCTGTCTCAAATAGTGTAACCGGATCTCAAAACACTGTTGTTGACCCCAATTACGCAAGTTATGTAAACGGCAAGTGGCGTGTAGAAACACAATGGGCTATCAGCTGCACTCCAACATTTGCAAAGCCTTATAAGAATCCGAATGGTGAGATACAAACTACTAAAACGATTAATGTTTCACGCAGTAATATTAAAAACAATATTGCTGTTACAGGGATAAATGCAGTTGATGCAAGCGCCCTTGTTTCTGTATACCCGAATCCTGCTAATGGCAAACTGAATATTGAGTGGCCTGAACTTTCTGCAAACCAACCCATCCAGATCCTTTTGAGGAATCAACTTGGCATGGAGGTGATAAAATGGGTTCCGGAAAAAAATCAAATTCGGTCAACGCTGGATATTTCGGGCATTGCACCTGGGATATATTGCGTTGAATTAAAAGGTGACAAATATACCGCCATTAAAAAACTGATGGTTGACTGATAATTCATTCGTAGTTGCTTAAAAAGGAACCCCTGTTGCTAATCAATAAGGGTTCCTTTATTTTTATTACCTTTATCCTTTCTAATTAACATTACCATGATACTACATACTTTAATTGGCATTTTTGGTTTAGGGGGTCAAGAGATCACCCTTATTGCGGTTGTTTTATTATTAATGTTTGGCGGACGCAAAATTCCGGAATTGATGCGCGGCTTAGGAAAAGGCATAAGGGAATTTAAAGATGCTTCAAAAGGTGTTGACAACCCCGGCAATACCCCTGAAAAGAAAGACTAACTAATTCAGAAAGCACAGGCAGGCCGGATCATAGTCCGGCCCGCAGGTAATATTTGAATTTCCGTACCTCTACCCTTTCCCTGTCATTTATGTCCTATAGCTCGCTCACTCAAATACAAACTGATATCGCTTCCGGCAAACTTTCGGTGAAGCAACTTGTTGAAGGATACCTTGGCCGCATCGATCAAAATAAAAACCTGAATGTTTTCCTTGAAGTTTTCGCACAGGAAGCCCTGCAAAAAGCAATTGAAGTTGACAACAAACTGAAAAGCGGTAAGGCCGGCAAACTTGCGGGTATGGTCATCGGGTTAAAAGACAATCTCTGCTATAAGGATCATAAAGTTTCCGCCTCCTCAAAAATACTGGAAGGCTTTACTTCTTTATATAGCGCCACCGTTGTTGAACGTTTACTAAAAGAAGATGCGATTATTATAGGCCGCTGCAACTGCGATGAATTCGCGATGGGGAGCTCCAATGAGAACTCCGCTTTCGGCAATGTCCTTAATCCACTTGATCATACGCGTGTCCCCGGCGGCTCATCGGGCGGCGCGGCTGCTGCTGTCGCAGCCGACCTGTGCCTGGCTACACTCGGAACAGATACAGGAGGATCTATTCGCCAACCAGCTTCACTTTGCGGCGTTGTGGGATTAAAACCAACCTATGGACGTGTTTCACGGTATGGCGCAGTTGCCTACGCCTCTTCATTCGACCAGATCGGACCGATCACAAAAAATATTGAAGATGCCGCGCTCATTATGGAAGTGATGTCGGGCATGGATGAATACGACAGCACACTTTCAACAAAACCTGTACCTGTGTATTCTAAAGAATTGCGACAGGATGTTTCAAAAATAAAAGTGGCCTATTTAAAAGACTGCCTGGAAAAAGACGGACTTGATCCGGAAATTAAAAAACGAACAACAGAGATCATAGATAAATTAAAAAAGGCCGGCCATTCCGTTGAGCCTGTTGAGTTTCCTTTTCTCGACTACCTGGTTCCTGTTTACTATGTGCTTACAACAGCCGAAGCTTCCTCCAACCTGGCACGCTACCAGGGCTTGAATTACGGCTACAGGAGTAAGAATGCAACAGATATGGACTCTACTTTTCGCAAATCGCGCAGCGAAGGTTTTGGCAAAGAAGTACAGCGCCGTATCATGCTTGGCACTTTTGTATTGAGCGCGGGCTATTACGATGCCTATTATTCGAAAGGACAAAAAGTACGACGTTTCCTGCAAAACAAAACACAGGAAATTTTAAACACCTGCGATTTTATTTTATTGCCCGCCACACCCGGCACAGCCTTTAAGTTTGGCGAGAATACCGCCGACCCGATAAAAATGTACCTCGAAGATATCTTTACAGTACAGGCCAATATTACCGGAATGCCTGCCATTTCATTGCCAATGGGCAAACACAGCAATGGTCTTCCATTCGGCCTCCAGCTCATTGGCCGCAAATTTGAAGAATCTAAAATGTTTGCCTTCTCAAATTACCTCCTGAATAAATTTTGATCTTAATGCTTAATGCAACATACTGATGTTGCCGCATATATCAGCGCCTGCTTTCTCTGAGAAGAAACGACAAATGAATACTTGTGCGGGACGACTTTCCATCAATTGTAACGCGTGTGTTTTAGTTCCCGAAAAAATATCTCTTCCAAGCATATCATAAAGAAAAACTATATGCTCATCCGAAAGTTCGCTGAACAGTGAAAAAGATTTTGCCGGACTTTCATATTCCGGAATTCCTGTTGGAGTTTTATATTCATATGCGCCGATATCGTAGATGCTGTTTTGAGGCCTTGCGTTTCCCTCAATATCCTTAGCAGGGGCACTGTTAGATGCGAGAGAAGGATTTCCTTTGTTGAGCGCGGGACTTGTTCCCGACAAATGATAATTGTAAGCTGCGGCATTAACGAACAATTGTGTTGGGCTGGCTATTAAGGAATTCTGATCCTGTCCCGTATTTGTCCGCCATGAGGCAAGACTCATATTGGTATTTCCTCCGTCATTGGAAAGTTTATCTGTAGTAACATTGTAATTGCTTGTAAATCCTGTAAGGCTCGCTGCGTCAATACTGATGCTTCCCCGGAAAGAATGACTGTGATAGAGAATGTTGTTAAATACTGTATTACCTGTACTGCCATCGCTGATATTAATTGCCCACCGCCCATCTGAAGCCTGTACTATTGTGTTATTCACAACCACATTATTTTTTGATCCATCTCCTCCGTCAATCATATACAGAGATATGCCGCTGGCATGATTATTATAGAGCAGGTTGTTTTGAAAACGTGAGCTCTGCACGCCATCACAATTGATACCCGAGCCTCCATTCTTTCCATTCTCATATATTACGTTATTTTCCACCAATGCATTTGAGATGATCCCATCACCTCCAAGGCTTATATCACCGTTCATGTGAATTCCATTTGCGTTGTTCCCCCAGGAAATATTATTCCGGATGACAGGCCGGTCCGCACTATTACTGAAATATATTCCATGTTCGATAACCGAACGACTGCATTCATTTCCCTCAATGAGAATATCATCACTGAACCCTGTGAGAATACCCCAGTAACGATTGCTGTCGCAAACATTTTTACGAATTATCACATGATCGTTCAACACCGAACGGATGCCCGCACGCGGAATACCATATACTTTAAACCCTTCAATGATCACGTAGGCGGCACCTTCGAGGTTAATTCCATCATTTGTTGTAGCATTGGGACTATTGATAAGCACACCGGGCTGTGCTAAAAAAACGATCGGGTTGACGGCATTCCCACTGGTGGTATGATAAAACCCCTTATACTTCCCCGGCAAAACAATCACCGAATCTCCGGCCACAACTTTACCTGAGGCATACTGCAGAGTTGCAAATGCGTTCAAAGTTGACAACCCGTTATTCGAATTATTGCCTGAGACCGCTACATAATATGTGGCCGAATAAGAAACAGTGGTAATGAAAGAAAAGAGAACAAGGAATTTCGCGAAGGTATTCATGGTTTTAGTTATAAAGTTTTAGTAAATAAAGATTGCATCGAATAAGATTATTATATACACTTTTTCTAAAAAAATATTTCGTGAAAATCTGGAGCTTTTGTGCTTTGCTTGCTAAATCCCAATTGCCACTAAAGCACAAAAACACGAAAGCCCACCAAAAAACCTTAATCGATATAGACTCAAATATATTTCTTTTATCATGCCCCCTTATATTTGTTAATCATTTTCAATTTTTGCATCCTTGACAATTTCTTAAACGCATACTCCGCTTGTGCTGATGCTGACTTGCTGCTGTATTTCCACTGAGCTTTTAACTTAACGGGCCTCCTCGCACGGGTATATTTGGCTCCTTTGCCTGAATTATGTTTAAGTATACGCGCCTTTACATCATTGGTGATCCCTGTGTAAATAGTCCCATCTGAACATTCAATCATATATACATACCAGCCTTCTATTACAGAGGATATTTTCACATCAGGCTTGCTCTTTTTTAGTTTCTTCATTGGTTTTCTAAATTTATCCATTTCTGATCAATATTGATGAGTTTAATTAACAAATGCGGTATTTCCCTTTGATTTTAGCAGTTATTTATTTTAAAAAAACGACCTGATTTCGTATCTTGTATGGCTTTAATGAATTGTATTAAACACATTATTACCTTAAGCCTGATCACAGGCTCTTTAGTTCTTTTTGCCCAACAGGGCAAAGACGGGTCTAAAACTATTTCCACGAATTCAATTGTTAACGAATATATCGACTTAACTACAAACATCGATTCCGGAGATGTTACTATTAAAGTCAGTGCCAGCGCATTAAATGCTAACGGCCGCTTTTCGGCACCTCTTGCAGCGGGAGATCTCATTTTTATTTATCAAACAAGAGGTGCTACCATAAGAGGCATTATTGCAGGCTGGGGTGGAAATGGGAATCCACGAGACAGCAGCATGGGCGAAATACTGAATTATAATAATACAGGTCATTATCAATTCGCTGAAGTTAAAAATGTACC
>JAEUTS010000378.1 GCA_016787005.1 Bacteroidia bacterium | reverse complement strand
CAGCCTCTTAAAGGATTAGGTGTTTCCAACACTATTCGCGGAGCAGTTGCAAATTGGGCCAAAACACTTTCACTTGAGCTTGGCTCGTTTGGGGTAACTGTAAACAATGTTCTCCCGGGAGCAACACAAACACAAAGGCTTACCTCATTACTCGAGGCAAAAGCTAAAAAGACCGGAGAGTCGGTTGAAGAATTGAAAAAGGAAATGCTGCGAGAGATACCTGCCGGACGTTTTGCAGAAGCTGCCGAAGTTGCAAACGCGGCGGCATTTCTTGCTTCGCCTGCTGCTGCCTACATCAATGGGGTAAATATACCTGTTGACGGGGGAAGAACTGGAAGCCTATAGTTCAAAAGGTTCCGGATTCAACGTTCAATGTTAAAAAAATAAATTATGGCTAGTATTAAACGGTTTGAAGAAATATAATCGTGGCATAATAATTCAATACAAAAAACCTTGAACATTGAACCAGGAACTTTGAACACTCCTATTTATTGACCAGCAGTTTAAATCCCTTGCCATGAATGTTGATTATCTCAACTTTAGGATCATCCTTTAAATATTTACGTAAGCGGGTTACGAACACATCCATACTCCGGCTATTAAAATAATTGTCGTCTTTCCAAATGGCGTTCAACGCGAAATTCCGGTCAAGGACATCATTTTTATGCAGGCACAGTAACCGCAGCAATTCTGCCTCCTTTGTCGTCAGGCCTTGTTCTTTCTTGCCCATCTTTAATTTCTGATTCTCATAGTCGAATTGATATTGACCGATCTCGAAGAACTTAATTGTGTTATCAGCGGTAGTTTGATTTTTTGTTCGTCTTAATATCGCGTTCAACCGGAGCAATAATTCCTCCATGCTGAATGGTTTGGTAATATAGTCGTCTGCACCTACTGTAAATCCTTCTATCGCGTCCTCTTTCATGGACTTGGCCGTAAGAAAAACAATAGGAACCGATTTGTTCTGGGCACGAATTTCTTTTGCGAGTGTAAATCCGTCTTTCAAAGGCATCATTACATCCAGCAGGCAGAGGTCGTACGAATTCTTTTTAAACAGATCGAATCCTTCTTTGCCATTTTTAGCCCAGGAAGTATCATAGTTCTTTGCCTCGAGGTATTCCTTGAGCAGGTTACCGAGATTGCTGTCATCCTCGGCTAATAATATTTTTATTTTTTCTTCTGCCACCATGAGAACTGATTTTTTAGATTTCTGTTTGTTTATACGGCAGGTGAATAGTAAATGTACTGCCCTTTCCGGGTTCGCTATCCACATGTATCTGACCATTATGTTTCTCGATCACCGCTTTTACATAACTGAGACCAAGACCAAAACCCTTAACGTTATGAATGTTGCCTGTCGGAACACGGTAAAGTGTATCAAATATTTTTTTCTGATTTTCTCTGCTTATACCAATTCCGTTGTCCTTTACCGAAACAGCGATCCCATCAACGCTGTCCTGCGTAGAAATTTCTATGCGGGGCTTTTGATCGGTATATTTCAATGCATTGTCAATAAGGTTGAAAATAATATTGGTGATATGAACTTTGTCGGCCTGGATAATTGTTTTAGAAGCGTTGAGTCGCGTGATGACCTCTCCTTCCTTTTTATCGACCTGCAATTTGATGTTGCTGATCGATTGCAATACAACCTGGTGCAGATCCACATCCTGTATTTTCAATTTAAACTCTCCTTTGTCAAGAATCGCTGTTTGTAAAACATTCTCCACCAATATGCCTAACCGCTTGTTTTCATCACTTATCATTTTTATATAATTGCCGGTACGCTCAGGAGTTTTGTTTACACTGCTATCGCTTAACACCTCACAAGCGAGCGAAATTGTAGAGATTGGTGTTTTAAATTCATGCGTCATGTTGTTAATAAAGTCATTCTTTATTTCAGATAATTTTTTCTGGCGGAGTATTGTTGAAATAGCATAATAAAATGAGAATATTAATACGAGAATAAGTATTGCTGAACCGCTAAGCATGAACCATAATGTATTCAGAATATAATTTTTCTGATTCGGAAAATGTATAGCGAGGTAAAGTGGTTCAATGAAAATATTGTCGGGAGTAAGATTTACCCTGTATTTTGAATCCACCAGGTCCTTTTGCTTATTCGAAGGATTTGTGATAATTGAATTATTTAAGACTCCATATTGATATCCCGCATTGATTCCTCTTTCGTTTAATTCATTTTTAACAAGTGAGTCGAGCAGTAGGGTGTCGATCTTTTGCTTATAATCATTATATACATTAACGCTTACCAGCTCATCAAAAATATCATTTACAACATCTGATTTGTGCGTGATCCAGCGATAGCGCTCATCTGAAGAATCGATTCTCTTTACATTCAGTGAATCATGCGCCCACAATGAACGGATATCAAATGACCGGTCTGTAAGCGAATCGTCCGTAAAATTCTTTACCCTCTTTTTTTTAACCACTACCCCATTCGAATCCGACAAGTACTCTTCGTAAATTTTTACGTGAACCTTCTTGTCAGTAACCTGCATTTTATTGCCATCAAAGATCGTATCGTAAGTTATCTGGGCCGTACTTTTCATTGAATCATTTTGCATCAGCCACCGCATTCCCTGCTTACGGAAGTTCAGCTTGCGGGTTATCTTAGCGGCTGTTGATGTCTTCTCCAATTTATATACAACGTTATTTAATGCCTCGTTCACACTTTGGTCGAAATGCTCCTCTTTTAACGCGATAGCATTTTTTACCCAATACAGCTGTGTAAGAATAAGCCCAACAAGAGCAGCGCTTATTAAAATTATTATTACCTGTATGTTTCGTTTGTTCATTTATCCGATATCTCCACCCTCTCCATTTGGAAAGGGAAGGGCGAAGTACAAATTTAACCTATGCATTCACATACCCGGCATGCTTAACTTTTTTTAACAAATCTTAACCGGTCGTTAACAGAGGTGCCCGGGTAGTTGATGTAGTTTTGTGGCGTTGATGCTCAACTATAAATTTTATAAACCGTCTCTCTCGTAACACCTGCGCAGTGTTCGGCCAGAGGCACAAAAGATTAAATATGAAAGCGAGCAAAATTACACAATCCGTTATGATGCTGTCAATGGCAACAGTAACAGGGCTAACAGGATGGTCTCAAACCCAGACAAGTCCGAATAACCATCAAATGAAGGTTAAAACCATTACCATCATTGATGGAGATACAACCATTAATGAGCAAATCATTGATCAGGGAGAACTTAAAGACCTGGAAAAAGATCTTGATAAACTCAAAGGTAAAAATGTGAACGTAATGGTTCTGGCCGCCGGCGCTGACAAAGCTATGCCAAACATAGACAGCCTGATGAAAAACGTGGAAGTATTCACAAACGAAACCGGTGACGAAAATGACCACAAAATGAAGGTGAAAAAGGTGATCATTAATAATAACCAGGGCAATACCGGCGCTTATAATTATAAGTTCGAAACAGAAGATGTTGAACCCGGAGATGTGGTAATTAATGATATCCGTAATGAGTCGAAAGACGGTAAGTCCGAATGCAAAAAAGTAAAGGTTGTGAGTTGCGTCAGGGTCATGGAGACTCAAAGCAGGAAAAACTCCACTCCTACCGGAATAAAAAACGAACTAAAGCCTGAGGCATTGAATTTTTATCCGAATCCCTCAAACGGAAAGTTTTCACTGGAATTTGAAACAGGAGATAAAAGCCCGGTTGCTATAACCATTACTGATGTTACCGGGAAACAAGTGTACGCAGAAACCCTTAAAGGAGAAGAAAAATACAAACGCGAGATCGATCTGAATTCACAAAGCAAAGGCGTTTATGTGATCAACCTTCAACAAGGCAAGCGGTCTGTGGCAAAGAAAATCATCATCGAGTAAATTTACCGGGTCTTATTGAGTTTGTGGTTCAAACGAAATTAGAACCGGTTATACCAGCAGCAATGGCCAGTTTGCCTTTCGCAAACTCATTTAGCTGGGGCATACCTCCCTTTGTGCAATTTCGATGGTGTTTAAGAGGCGCTCCGAACGGAGCGCCTCTTTTCATTGAGAAATGTACTTTATAATAAGCCCGAAGGGCTTAAGTCTGATTAGACTTTATTAACATACTATAGTCATATCTTTTTCTTATTTTTAAATCGTTTACAGGATTGTACAGGAAAGATTCACGGAAAAAGACACTATGCTGCAGATCAAAAATTATATTAACGGTGAATTAATTGCCCCTGTTGGCAATCAATACATCGACAATTATAATCCGGCAACAGGAAAAATATATTCTCATATTCCTGATTCGGACGGGAAAGACGTACAATTGGCATATGAAGCTGCAGCAAAGGCATTTCAGACCTGGTCGCTCACTACCAAAGAAGATCGCAGCAAACTATTGATCCGCATTGCCGACCTTATCGATAAAAATCACGAAAAACTTTCGCGCGCCGAAAGCACAGATAACGGTAAACCTATTCAATTAGCACGTGTAGTGGATATACCACGGGCCGCAGCCAATTTTCGTTTTTATGCTACCGGTGTTTTACACTTATCAAGTGAGGCCCAAATCATGGAGGATACCGCCATCAATTACACTTTACATGAACCGGTTGGTGTGGCCGGCTGCATATCGCCCTGGAATTTGCCCCTTTATTTATTTACCTGGAAAATAGCTCCTGCTCTTGCGGCCGGCTGCACAGTAGTTGCCAAACCATCGGAAATAACACCGATGACGGCCTATTTGCTCAGTGAATTATGTATTGAGGCGGGATTGCCAAAAGGTGTTTTAAATATTGTGCACGGGTACGGACATAAAGTCGGAGCTGCGATAACAGCCCATCCAAACATCCCTGTTATTTCATTTACAGGCGGCACTAAAACCGGGGCAGAGATTGCGCGTGTGGCAGGACCTATGTTTAAAAAACTTTCGCTGGAGCTCGGCGGAAAAAATCCCAATATTGTTTTCGCGGATTGCGATTTTGAGCAGATGCTGAAAACAACAATGCATTCTTCATTCTCAAATCAGGGGGAAATCTGTCTTTGCGGCTCACGTATTTTTATTGAGCGTCCTTTGTACGAAAAATTTAAAAAGGAGTTTGTGGCAAAAGCCATCGAACTAAAAGCCGGCGATCCTGCCAATGAAAAAACCCGGCATGGCGCTATCGTGTCGAAGCAGCATAAAGAAAAAATATTGTCGTACATCGCATTGGCCCAACAGGAAGGCGGCAAAATATTGTGCGGAGGAAATGAGGTAAAACTTAGTGGTGAATGCGCAGATGGCTGGTTCATTGAACCAACCGTAATTGAAGGGCTGCCCTACAACTGCCGTACCAACCAGGAAGAAATTTTTGGGCCTGTTGTAACACTTACTCCTTTTGATACGGAAGAGGAAGTGCTGGGTTATGCTAACAGCACACAATACGGCCTTGCGGGAATAATATGGACAGAAAATTTAACACGCGCGCATCGTATGGCGCAACACCTGCAATCCGGCATTATATGGATCAACTGCTGGCTACTGCGTGATCTGCGCACTCCTTTTGGAGGACTAAAAAATTCAGGCGTTGGCCGCGAAGGAGGTTTTGAAGCACTTCGTTTTTTTACGGAACCGAAAAATGTGTGTATAAAATTAAGCCCCTCTCCAACTCTCCCCAAAGGGAGAGAGTAAAAAGGGGAAATTTTAATTTAAATTCTCTTACTTTTATAATTATAATTATTGTTTCATTTTTTAAAACCCTCCCCCTCCGGGGGAGTTAGGAGGGGGCCTTTATGCTAGATAAAAACGGTATTGCAAAACGAATTGCCAAAGAATTTAAAGATGGCTATTATGT
>JAEUTS010000167.1 GCA_016787005.1 Bacteroidia bacterium | reverse complement strand
GGACTTGGTATTGCCCAAACACAATCGAATGTTCAGTGTTACGGAGGAAATACGGGCGGTTCAACAGCAAATGTAACTGGAGGAACAGCTCCATACACCTATAGCTGGTCGCCTGCGGGTGGCACAAATGCCGCTGCCGGCAATCTCACAGCAGGTACCTATACTGTTTCTGTGACAGATGCCAATGGGTGTAAGATCATCTCAATAGTGCAAATTACCCAACCCAATCCACCTATCACCGGGTCATCAAGTATAAATAACAGCTGCACAACAACCGGCAGCGCCTCAGTAACTGTGGGTGTAAGCGGACCGTATACTTACACCTGGAGCAACGGCGCTACAGGACCTACTACAAATGGTTTGTTAGCCGGAAATTATACTGCAACTGTTACGGACGGTAATGGGTGTTCGCAAACAAAAGTGTTTACTATTACAGGCACCAATCCGGTGTCAGCCACATTTACACAATCAAAAATAAATGCATGTACGAATACATCGGTAATTTTTACACACACCGGCACTGCAGGTACGCATTCATGGTCGATCACTCCGGGTGCTGTTTCTGGCACCACTACAAATTTCTCTTATACCTTTTTATCGATCGGTACGTATACTATTTCCCATACCGTTACTAACGCCGGTTGTACCGCAACCGTAACAAGTAATGTATATGTAACAAATTGTTCGGCACCAACTGTTACTGCCACAGGCAGCTCCGTGTGTCCCGGATCATGTGCCACCGCCACTTCCAGCGGTACCGGCGGAACAAGTCCGTATACATACTCCTGGAGTAATGGAGCAACCACACAAAATATAAACCCTTGCCCGGTGGCAACAACCACTTATACAGTTACAATAAGAGATGCCGGAGGAAACACTTCCACATCAACAGCAGTTGTCACAATCAATCCTGCAGTCAACGTTACAACCACAGCTACTAATATTAGCTGTAATGGCGGAACAGATGGTTCAGCATCCGCCACAGGTGGAAGCGGCACTTCACCTTATGTTTACACCTGGAGTAACGGGCAAACTACAGCAACAGCAACGGGACTTATTGCCGGGAATTATTCAGTGACTATTACCGATTCAAAAGGGTGTTCTGCAATTTCAACAACCTCTCTGGCTTCACCTCCACCATTCGCAGGACAGTTTACGAAAGGGACAGCCAATTGCGCATCGTGCGGATGTAAAGAGTGGATCATGGTAACCGGTACCGGAGGCACAAGCCCTTATTCCTACACCTGGCCCGATAGCTATGTGAACAGATACAAGAATCAACTTTGTCCGGGAGCTTACAGTATAAATGTAAAAGACAAAAACGGTTGTACTATAAATATCAGCATTACTGCTCCTTAAATAAACCGGGCATTTTTCATCACAATAAATTCTGCTTTCTCTTTCTCAGGTGGTTCCTTTGAGAGACAAGTACCGCGAAAGTCAATCATATGGTTTTGCCATCTTAATTTTAATTTAATAACTTTAATAAATACGCTGCTGTGCTATTTAATTATTCAGGAATTGAATTAAAATATTGATTTATATGAAAGTAATTACTCAGGTTGCTTTGTGCGTGTCATTTTCATGGACAGCTGTGTTCGCCCAAAGTATGGATAGACCGAAGCTGGCAGCTTCTTCGGAAGATCATTCCTCTCGCAGCTACAAAGTCAATTGGAGAGTGGACCCCTTTGATCAAAAATCATTTATTGAGAACCTTGGGCAATTTGACACTGTTCTGACGAATACAACAAAGGTATGGTATGGTGCAGCACTTGGCGATGTTACCGCCTATTTTACATCCAATGGCTTAGTTTACCGCTATGATCAGCCTTTAGATCAAAAAGCAGCCGGTGAAAAAGAAAATGAAGATGCTGATAAAATCAATTTAAGAAAGTGTAAAACACATTACCTGAAAATAGAATGGGAAGGATCAAATCCGTATGCAAAAATTGATGCATCCGAGAAGCGACCAGATTACTATGTTTATCCGACAGGACTAACATCTTCTCTGCAAGCAAGTCTTTTTAAAAAAATAACTTATCGTGATTTGTATCCAGGTATTGATGTCGAATATATTTTTCCTGAAGGCAAGGAAGGCTTGAAATATGCAATCATCGCTCATCCCGGATCGGATATTTCAAAAGTAAAGTTGAAATATATCGGGGCGAAATCCATTAGTAAGAATAAAGAAGGTGATGTGGTGATTAGAACCGAAATGGGTGATTTCACTGATCATGCACCTGTGAGTTTCTACGATGGTGAAAGCAAAAATGAAATCCATTCTGTAAATAATTTACAAGGCTCAATTGAATCATTCTCTGTTCCGAATCCCTTCGATCGAAACAAAACCCTTGTGATAGATCCCTGGGTCACGAATCCATTTGGCTACGGCGGAAAAAGAGGTCCATGGGATATTGATTATGATTACAGCGGAAATGTTTATGCTGCATCCGGAGGCAGGCTGGTAAAATTTAATAGTTCAGGTACTATAGTATGGACGTATACGATCTCAGGAATTACATATTGCGACTTTACAGTTGATAGGGTAACGGGAACAAGCTATGTTGTGGGTCTCGGAGGTTATACAGGTGTTATTCAAAAAATTTCCACAACCGGAGGACTTGTTGCGACTGCCAGTACAGCCAATAATAAAGCCTGGGAATTCTGGCGCGCCGTATGGAATCCATGCACCAATCAGATTGTAATTGGTGCCGGTGGAACAAACGGAGACGGCTCAACCGGAACTAATACTAATCAGGGGGCCATTACCGATCTGAACCTGTCAGCCATTACCATCAGGAATGTGATGGGTGTGGCCGGCAGTAATTATGACATGGTTGGTGTTGCCGTTGACCCTTCAGGAACCAGCTGCTATATGGCCAATGTAAATTGGAGTGTTGCCAACAATAAATTAATTAAGCTTCCGCTACCAGCGTTTACACCAACAATATTTAATGTGGCGAACGGATATCTTTTCCAGGAAACTTCACATAATTTTTACGCAGGAGGACTCGGAGGGTGGTACCATGGCATGAATGTAATGACAGCAGGCAATAACGGAGTATACATGTGGGACGGGTATACGCTCAAACAATTCAATAAAATTACCGGCGCTTTAATTACAAGCAATGTAGTTCAGCCTCCTTATGTTATTTCAGGTATTGTAAAATCATTTTGGGCAGGCATTGATGTGGATGTCTGCGAAAAAATTTACGCGGGCTACAAAACTTCTGTTAAAGTTTTTAACTCCTCA
>JAEUTS010000366.1 GCA_016787005.1 Bacteroidia bacterium | reverse complement strand
GAACCAATGCAAAAGGCTGTTGATGTATTTGCAGTGCTTAAAATGCATAAGACCGAACTCCGGAATGGCGTTTTGTTTTATCTCGCTGTAGAGGACAGGAAGTTCGCGATACTTGGCGATGCGGGTATTCATGCAGTTGTTCCGGAAAATTTCTGGGACCATATTAAATCTGAAATGCAAAGCTACTTTAAGGAGGAAAAGTTTACCGAAGGATTATGTGTTGCAATTAAAAAAGCGGGAGAGCAATTAAAAAGGCATTTTCCCTATAAAAAGAATGATGTGAATGAGTTAAAAGATGAAGTATCCTTCGGAAAATGATCAGGCCAATCAAATTTTTCTTAACTATTTTTCTGCTTACTGCTACTGCCGCTTTTTTTTCTGTCACTGCAGCTGATAACAATGGTTTGCCCGAAAAGCCCAATCCCCCCAGGCTTGTAAATAATTTATCAAAGGAGTTCCCCGATTTTCTATCCGCTTCCGAACAGAATGATCTGGAACGGAAACTCGTACGTTTTAACGACAGTACGTCTAATCAAATCGTAATTATTATTGTTGATGATCTGAATGATATGGATCCCGAACAGTTTGCGACAGGGGTAGGCAGAGCCTGGGGCGTTGGTCAGAAGGACAAGGATAATGGGATTGTGATTTTGGTTAAGCCTACAGGAGGTAAAGGAGATCGGAAAACATTTATTGCCGTTGGTCGTGGTCTGGAAGGAGCAATTCCGGATATTATTGCGAGGCGCATTGTTGATCAGGAGATCATTCCTCATTTTAAGGCAGGTGATTTTTACGGAGGTTTAAATGGCGCGACTGATGTATTGATGGGTCTTGCAAAAGGTGAATACAATTACAAGGATTATCAGAAAAGGGATCGTGTCGAAAAATATATACCTGTAATAATTGTGTTGGTTATTTTACTCATCATAATTTCAGGTATATTCCGAAGACGCTTTTCGGGTTATACTATGGGAAGGCGGGGTATGTATCACGGAGGTACATTTTTTGGTGGCGGCTTTGGTGGTGGATTTGGAGGACGTTCCTCGGGCGGCGGCTTTGGCGGTTTTGGCGGCGGGAGTTTTGGCGGCGGCGGGTCGGGGGGGAGTTGGTAACTTTATTTCGAACGTAGTTTGTTTAATAGTCTTGAAAAAAAGGAACCAGATTCCTGTTGTGCTGTGATCGATTTCCCCTCTTTTAATAATTGAATTTTTTCAAGTTCACGGATGTCATTCAGATCTTTTGGTCTCATAGCCGCCAGTTTATTTACCTTAAGGTGATGAAATTCCAATACCGGAATATCAATATTTTCAAAATTAAGGTGTGCGGCGTCTCTTATTGCTTCGTCAAATTCAACGCTGGTAATATGTGTCATCATATCAATTTCGAAAGGTTGGGTTCCTGCGGTGAATCTGATCTTTTGTTTGAAATCTGACATCATCAGTTCTTCAACCCCTTCTGTGTACTCTAATTCCTGAAATACTTTCACAAGTTTATCCCTGTTTTCATTTGTCGGCCTTAACCAAATATCCATATCTTTTGTTCCACGCACGTATCCATGATATACAACAGAAAACCCGCCAACCAATATGTATTCAACACAATGTTTTTGTGCGGCTTTTAAAAAGGAAATAAATTCCCGGTGTTCAATATTCATCTATTGGTCGGAAGCGAATTTTTTTTACAGAAACAAAATTGTTTTTCCAAAGATCAGGGAAAAACATTTTACTTAAGGTAGTGGCAAGTTTTATTCTTTCAATAATGTTCATAAAAGCAGTTTGGCGTAAATGGTATTCTTCCTGCGCCTCACTGCTATTGAAGAAAATAATTTTTCTGTTATTATTCTTATCGATATTGTTCATTGACATAAAGTTACAAAAAATTACTTTGTTGAATTAAGGGGTTCATTTTCACCTGTATACAATTTTGTAAGTTATTAATTGTCAGATGGTCCAGATAGTTATTGTGAACGCCAACTCGTATTATTCATTTCGGTTGGTATGCTGAAAGTATATGGCTATTTCAACTACTAACCGCACTCAATTACACTTCAAAGTTAAAATGGAATTATTTGGAATCAGATTCCAAATAATTCCATATAATAAATTTGTAATAGTTGAATTTTTTCGCAAAATAGGTTTAGGGTTTTTCCTTAGCGTAGTTGTTTCGGTAAAGGTGCTGGTGTAAGCTCCCCTAAAAACAGTGCCAGTTAAAAATTAGTAAAAACTTCATAAATTAACTGGTATGAAAAAACAACGCTTCACAGAAGAACAGATCCTGCGGATACTCAAAGAGCACGAAACAGGCAAAAAAGTACAAGACGTATGCCGTGAAAATGGCATAAGCGACGCAACGCTTTATAACTGGAAAAACAAATATTCCGGGATGCAGCTCAGCGAACTAAAAAAACTGCGAGAGCTTGAATCAGAAAATGCAAAGCTGAAACGTATCGTAGCCGATCTAAACCTGGAGAACTTTGCCTTAAAAGATGTGATCGAAAAAAAGTTGTAGTGCCTGCTAAAAAACGAGAGGTGGCAGATCATTTGGTTCAGAACCATCAGATGAGTGAGCGCAAAGCCTGTCGTATATTAAAGCTATCACGAACAGTATATCATTACAAGACAGTAACAGCAGGCCGTGATGATATTTTGATAGCAGAATTAAACCGTTTAGCGGGAAAGCATCCCGGCTATGGGTTTTGGAAGATGCATCACAGGCTGAGAATGGATGGTTTTAAATGGAATCACAAGCGGGTTTACAGAGTGTATACAACAATGAAGCTGAACATCAGAAGAAAACACAAACGTAGATTGCCAAGTAGAATGGCTATTGCTATGAGCATCCCTGCACTGCCTAATCAGGTGTGGTCAATGGATTTTATGAGTGACAGTTTATATAATGGCCGGAAAGTAAAAATATTCAACGTGCTCGATGATTTTAACAGGCAGGCATTGGCAATGGAAGTTGATACAAGTATGAATTCAAAGCGTGTAACAGAGATTTTAGATCGCTTGATCGAAAAGCATGGCAAGCCAATCACGATCAGGACAGACAACGGTCCGGAATTTATGAGCAATCTGCTCTTAGATTGGTGTCACAGAAGACGAATACAGCACCAGTTCATACAACCCGGTAAACCCGTTCAAAATTGCCTGATCGAAAGATTTAACGGCAGCTATCGAAAAGAAAACCTTGATGCTTACGTGTTTTACTCTTTGAATGAATTACGGCTGGTAACTGAAAGATGGATGATGGAATACAATACTTACAGACCTCACGAATCTTTGAAAGGATTAACACCTGAACTTTATTTATCGAAACATTACAATGAACAAGAACAATTAAATAACTTTGAACC
>JAEUTS010000357.1 GCA_016787005.1 Bacteroidia bacterium | reverse complement strand
GATTTATGCGATACATTTTTTCCTATACCAACCCCCAACGCCATTTTATTGATATTGAATGTGTGATCCCGGCTGTAAGATCCGATAAATTACTTGTACAGTTGCCTTCCTGGAGACCAGGTCGTTATGAGCTGGGTAATTTCGCGAAGAACATTCAGAAATGGGAAGCCTTTGATGAGGCAGGAAAAAAGCTGAAAGCAAAAAAGATAACCAAGGATAGCTGGGAGATAATTACAAAAGGAGTGGGAGAGGTGCATGTAAAATATAATTACTATGCGTCCGAAATAAATGCAGGTTCATCTTTTCTTGATGAAAAGCAGTTGTATGTGAATCCTGTTAATTGCTGCCTGTATGTTCCTGAGCGTATTGATGAACCTTGTGAACTGGAGTTGGTGCTGCCCAGGGATTATATAGTTGGATCGGGATTAAAAAGAGTATTAAAAGCGGGAAATACAAAAAATGGACTGGTGTTCTCAACCAAAGATTTTCATGAACTGGCCGATTCGCCTTTTATAGCAAGCAATACATTAAAACATAACGAAGTTGTGGTGAGTGGATTAAAATTTCATTTGTGGTTCCAGGGGGAGTGCACACCCGATTGGACACGACTGCTGAACGACTTTTATATTTTTATTAAAGAGCAGTTATCAGCCATGAAGGAGTTTCCTTCAACGGAATATCATTTTCTGTTTCAAATTCTTCCATACCGGTTTTATCATGGCGTTGAACACCTTAATTCGACTGTTCTCGCATTGGGGCCGGGCTATAATTTAATGGAAAACAGTTTGTATGATGATCTGCTTGGCGTGTGTTCGCACGAGTTATACCATGCCTGGAATATCAAGAGTATACGCCCATTGGAAATGATGCCTTACAACTATGCTAAGGAAAATTATTCACGGCTTGGGTACGTATGTGAGGGCGTAACAACCTATTACGGTGATTACTTTTTGTTTCGTTCAGGGGTTTTTAATGAACAGGAGTATTTTCAAACATTTAACGAACGGTTACAAAAACATTTTCACAACCCCGCACGTTTCACAATGGCTGTAACCGATGCCTCCTTCGATACCTGGCTGGATGGTTATGTGCCCGGTATACCGGCGCGTAAAACATCCATTTATGATGAAGGCTGTCTCATCGCGTTTTTCACCGATGTGTTGATCCGTAGAAAAACTAAAAATAAGAAGTCGTTGGATGATGTGATGCTGCATTTGTACAATGAGTTTGCCAAAAAAGGTAAAGGGTATTCAGAAGATGATTACATGAGCATAGTAGAGCAGGTTGCGGGTGATTCCCTCACAGATTTTTTCATAAATTATGTGTATGGAACAAATGATTTTGAGCCGATGCTGCAGGAGCAGCTTGCATATATTGGCTGTGAGTTAGTGAAGACAAAATCAAAAAAATACCACGAGGCCTATTTTGGTTTTAAATTACAGGAAGGCATTGTCCCGCCCAAGGTTGCGCTTGTTTATCCCGATTCTGTGGCCGACAGGGCCGGCCTTACTGCCAATGATGAGATCATCGCGATCAACGGACATCAGGTAAGAAATGACCTGAATGAATGGAAAAAATATTTCGCAGGCGGACAAATCGATCTGACTGTTTTTTCAAATACAAATTTAAAAACTATCAGACTTTTACCTTCGAGCGGTGAGCATTACCTTAATTATTCTGTAGCTAAGTTGAAAAACGCGACTGATGGGCAAAAGCAGGCGTATCAAAGTTGGGCGAAAAGGAAATTTTAGTACTACTACGCTAATTACTTTTACGACATTTAAACTTTTCAAAACCTTATAAATGGAAAATTGGTTAAGTAAATTGCCGAATAGGCTTCGTAGTACTCTGTAATGCATAAAGTAAAGCCCGAAGGGCTTGAATACGAATAACCCTCGACGAAGTCGGGGGT
>JAEUTS010000311.1 GCA_016787005.1 Bacteroidia bacterium | reverse complement strand
AATATCGCAGTCGGGATAAAGCGGCCACTTGTTTTAAAAGTTGAAAATGAAGATGTGTTATAAATATTAACATTGGCAGCAAATGCCGGGAAACGGACATTGTTTTTTGGTTGAATTAAAAAAGTATAATCAACCTCTTTACTTGTAACATTCTGATACATGCCCGCTGTGTATTTTAATGTAGAAACACTATCCATTACCGGCAGTTGCACTTGTCCGGCTATGGATGAACCGTTTATCCGGTTGCTGATAAAATTAACTGAGAGTTGATCAACAGAGAATGGCCAGCCGCTCATGCTTCCTTCGCTCAGTGAAAATAAATTGCTTATACCAATGTTTCCTGAAACCCCTGTTTTGTCAATCAAAAAAGTGTTTGCAGAAATTTCTATCCGTTTTCCTCCTTTCGACAATTCAGGCGGGAGCTTTACTTTTAGTTCACGTATGTAAAACCCTGTCCACATTACCGGATTAATTCCTCCTGTATTCGGATAACCTTTTGGAAAAAGTATACCCGGAATATTTGCTATTTCACTCAGATCAACGGCGGCATCTTTAACAGTGAACGAAAAATCTTTCAGTCCGTTTATACAAAAGGGGCTTATGCTCACATCCGCCACAAAATTATGTATGTCGTTTGTGATCAGCTGAAAGCCGGCCGTAACAAATTTTTCATGTGTTTGAGATGTGTCGGGCAGCAGCATTCCGGGCGCGAATTCAAAATAACCTTTAAGGCTCACAGACCTGAACCCGTTGCAATCCCATTCAACATAATTTGTTCCGTCGGGCTTAAGGTGCAGCGTTATATCAGGGCCAATTTTAATACGATGTTCGCTAACCAGCATTAATCGGGTAAGCGGGCCGGCAACCACCCCTTTTGGATTGAACGATAAATTTTTGGCGGCAAAGGCAAGCGGAGTTGCAGATCCGGGAAGTTCGATCGCCATGTAAGCACTGAAAAACGCTCCGTTCGGACGGAAAACGCCGCTGTCGATAGCAATAATGTATTTTGTTACACCAATTTCTTTTACAATACCAATTGGCAGTGAAGCCATTGCATTCGGATCGAGCTTGCCGACCAATTTATTTTTTGTTTCAACATCTTTTGCGGTGGAAATAACTTTTTGCGCATAAGGGCTCAGGGAATCGGATTGGGATAAGCAATTCCGGGAAAATAATAGTGAGACGAATAGTGCACAAATTAATAAATTGCCTGTTGGCGGAATGGATGAACGAAAGGGAAAAGAAAGAAAGTTCATAAATTATGTACAATGTTAGTACATGGCCTAAATTTAAAAATATTATTATAGCAGCTTCGTCTTACCTCTGTATTTCTCGTGATATACAGATTATATAAGCCCAAAGGGCTTAAATATAAACCTGCCTGCCGGCAGGCAGGTAACCTTCGGTGTAACCGAAGGTAAAAGCATACCACAATAATTACAACCCTGAAAGGGTTGAATTCCTATACATTAACACGTTCAACCCTTTCAGGGTTGTAAGGCTTGTTTTTTTTACACCCCCGATTACATCGGGGGATATTTGTATTTAAGCCCTTCGGGCTTATACGGATTCAAATATTTTATAGGCAATACATTTTATGTATTGTGCGAAAAATAAAATCAAAGAATAGTGATCTTATATTTTAAATGAGTCCTTGCGCTTTGAAAGAGGTATTTTTTTCCATTGATCGTAGCTGTTTCATAATTTGTACCCACTACACCAATATAGGAATCATTACTATTACCTGCAGATAATGTGCTCAGTTCAGAAGCGGAAAAAGTACAGGTTGTGGCATTTCCTTTAAGCCTTTTTACGGCCGAGAAATTGCCATCATCAACCTTAAATTCGATGGAGTCGGCATCGGTGCCGGTACAGGTAAATGTATATCCGGCCGATCTGTTGACGGTTAAACTGCTTGTTGGTACTGGTTTAGTGGGAAGTGTTTTGGTACAGGTATAATTAAGCGCAGTAACAGTAGGGCTTCCGCTTGCCGACCAGGGAATTTTTGATTGAGAAAATGTACCGTAAGCGACATACAAATACGGAGATCCAGACCCGAACAGTTGAAACAATTGAGATCCGGCACCTTTTACCGTACCTGCATCTGTGATCACCGAATCGGGATATTTATAAAAAGTAGCAAGGCAAAGTATTTGTTGATAGGTGTTCGAAGCGCTGTCGAGCGTTCCTTCGGCGGCCATAAATTCTCCGAAATAGTTGGAGGAAGAGCCCGTTTTGGGAGTGCCGGCGACTGAACCCGTTGAACTGCTTTTTTTGCAGGCAATAACAGTAATTGAAACAATGACTGTTATTAAAAGTGTCTTTTTCATTTTTTGGAATATAAATGTAATTCTTGAGAGCCGCCAATTTAAATAAAAAATCCACACAGAAAATCCGTGTAAATGCCGAAAATAAAAATATTTTTATCTGTTACGGACACCTTATCAAAATATATATTTTTAACGGGTGAAATCCGGATACCTCCGTTTATTTATTTGTATAATATTCTCTCTCCCCATTGGGGAGAGTCGGAGTGGGGCCTTTGCCCAAACCTATCCAGTTCAACTCAGCACACAGCTCGTTCCGCCTTACTCTGGTTATCTGCCTGATTATGCCGCGCCGGGTGGAGAAAAGCTGCATGCAATAATATTGTTGAAAGATCTTACCAAACCCATTTATGCCGTACGCTTAACAGTTAAAATAGACGGACAGGGATTTACAATGCAAACAAAAGCGTCTTTCAAAAGTCCGCCTGTAAATATTGAACCCGGTACACCTGTGGAAGTAAGTGCCGATGTGCTCGCGCAACTGCTCGACAGCAAGAACCTGGATTTTACAGGAATAAATAAAAACGATTATGAACAACGAAAAGTGTTACCCGAAGGATATTATAAAGTATGTTTTACAGCGTACGACTATTATAATCCCGTTAGCATACAGGTAAGCAATGAAAGCTGTGCAAATGCGTGGATGACATTGAGTGATCCGCCACAGCTTAATTTACCTTTGTGCGGAAGCACTGTAAACACAAGCACTCCGCAGTTTATCGTTTTTGGCTGGATGCCCATGAATCAGGGCTCGCCCAACTCCGCTCAAAATACAGAGTATATTTTCGAACTGTGGGAGATCCGCCCCGATGGTGCCGCTGCAAACAATATTGTGCAAACCCTGCCGCCCGTTTATACAGCAACAACCGATCTTACCATGCTTAACTATGGTATTACTGAAACGCCCTTGAATCCGGGAATGGAATATGCCTGGCGCGTACGTGCTAAAGATAAAAACGGGTACGACAATTTTAAGAACAAAGGCTATAGCGCTGTTTGCACATTCCGTTATGGAAATAAATACGAGGGTCTTGGAGATGCACTTAAACTGAAATTAAAAGCCATACCACTTACCCCGCGCATGGCCACACTTTCATGGGACTCCATCGCTGCTTACAATCAATACACATTAAATTACCGCAAGTTAGGCTGGAACGATTGGTTTGAAACCAATACCGCGAACAGCCGTGCAAAAGCGTACGATCTCGAGCCGCAAACCAATTACGAGGCCCGTGTACAGGGTACAACTGCCGAAGGTTTTGTTGGCGAATGGAGCAATACTGTAGTTTTTAAAACGCCCTCATTTACTCAATACAGCTGCGGCGATGCGCCTTACGGCACTTCGTCTACAAATAAAAAACCTTTGTTATCGGCTTTTCCCGGCATGTTTTTGCAGGTGGGGCAATTTGAAATGCTGGTAACCGAAATACAGGGCAGTAATGGCCGGTACAGCGGCTTTGGCCGCATAGATATTCCGTTTATGATCACAAAGCTGAATGTAAGTTTTACAACTATTTTTGTGAATGAAGACAGAGTGGTAACATCGGGACAGGTAAAAGCGCTGACGGACGGAGTGGATAAATGGGTACTCAATAAAATAATAGAGGAAGCGGAAGACAAAGCCAACTACACAGATGGCACAATTGACAGCGTAATTGTAAAGGGCGGAAAAGTATGCACCTATGCCAATGGCGGCAAAGAGCCGGTTAACTGCGTTGATGCGCCAAAACCGGGCGAGGTATTGGTGATACGTGATGGAGAAGGAAACCAATATACCATTGAGCCCGATGGCACCGTAACAAAATCGGGCTTTTTAAAAACAAGTACCGATGAACTTGACGCGACAAGCAGCGAGAAAATAATTTTTAAAGCAAGCCCCGATCGTAAGTATGGCTTTGACGAAAAGCAATATGCCGCCTGGGCCGGTAATTACGAAGCCATTAAATTAAAGGACAATGTAAATTATTTTGTGCCATACGCCGGCATCGCTGAAGGCAAGAGCGATGAAGTAAGGGCGCTTGTTACAATACGCAATTTTGACCCGGGGAAATTAATTTTTAAAACTTCCGGAGGACAAGAGTTGAGCGGCAGTAGCAGTGGCAGCGGGCAGTACCTCGTACCCGTACCTGCTGACGGACAGAGTGTTTACGCGTATTATGATAATAAAAAGGTGGGTAAACTGAATGTTGTAAATTTAAAACCATTAACGCGCAAAGTTGTAATAGTTCCAGTTAACGGAGCGGCTGTCAGCAGCAACATTGAAAGCGATTTAAACTCAATTTACAAACAGGCCAATGTAAGCTGGAGCGTAACCATTGCTAAAAATTTCGATTTCAGTTACGATGTAAATAGCAATGGTTTGGACGTAGCGGAAACTGACCTTATGAACAAATACAGCCCCGAAATGCGTGCCATACGTGATGCTTACAGGAAAGACAGCACTTATGATAAAAACGCCTATTACCTGTTTGCTGTAAGCAAATTCAGCGATAACGCCACGCAGGGTTATATGGTACGCGGCAGGGCTGTTGGTTTTGTGGCTTCGACAAGCTCAGCCACCACTATAGCCCACGAGTTGGGCCATGGAGTTTTTGGCCTGGAGCATACCTTCCCGGCAATTGAAATGGGCAAAACAAACAACCTACTCGATTACGGTAACGGAACAGATCTGAGTAATATACAATGGAAAATTATACACAGCCCGCTGCCGGCGCTTAACTGGTTTGATGAAGAGGAAGACGCGGCCTTTATTGATATACGCAAGCAGTTAGTTGAGTTTTTGGCAGAAACAAAAAACGCGGGACGTGAAAATAAAAATGTGAATTTGAACGGCAATTACAAAAGTTATTTGTCGGCCGACGATTTGTATATTAATGCGATAAATTACAAGAACATTTATATTAAATTTCTTCCCCAGTACGGAACGGTACTATCGCCTAAAAATAATATCACGGAAAGTACATATATGCTCAATGGCGTAAACACAAAATGCCTTGACATTGAAGGAAGGGTAAAAATTTTCGCATGGCCCGAAAGCAGGCTGGAGAACCTGAAAATTTATTTAACAAACATAATGCCTGTTAAAAACCTGCTGTTGTTTGTAAATGGCTACCGTATTGATGAGCGGGCCATCGTACCTGTAGTTGAGCTGCCCGATACAAAAAACGAAATATACCAGGCCGATGTGTTGAACTACTGGAGCGGTATGGATGCCGCCTTTATGAACCAGATAGGCACAAAAAATGTGGTGTATGCCGACGGGCACCATAGTATTTCAACATCTAACCACCACCTGGGGAGCGGCATTACCTCGCAGGCAAAATTTATGGCCAGTATGAAAAGCTCCATGAAAGCGGCGGGAACAATTACCAACACAGCCATTGACTGGGCCACCGGCGATGTTGTTGACGCCGTGTATTGCTACCACCGTAACAGCTGCGTAATTTTAGATACGGTACCGAACACAGGAGGTTTTATTACCCGCATGACAAACGGAATGAAAGCCGGTAATGAATTAGTGCGAAAAATTAACGCCGGGGAAGTTGTATTTAACAAATTAACTGATACTTTAGATATAGTTTGCCACAGCATGGGTTTTGCATACGCCCAGGGAATGATTGAAATGTTTAAACTGGCTAAAATAAAACTGGGGCGCTATTACATTATTGCTCCCGAAAACGCCTGCAGCGGCACCGTTTCATTGAGCGATTTTGATGAAGTTTGGCAGTATGGAAGTAATTTAGGCATGCCCGGGCAGGATAATATGTGGGAACAGGATGGGGTGGCGCCACAATGTGTTGTTGGAGGCATTGAAGCCGACCCAAATAAAGGGGGCAGAGTAGGTATACCACCCAATGCCGGCTTTACCAAAACGTTTGATGAAAGCCATTATGTTAAAAATTATGGATGGATATTTAAAAGAGCACTTAATCAAGCAGGATATGTTAAAAGGAGGCATTAAAATTTATTATTTGTTGTTTATTATTTGCTCCTTCATTGGTTGTTCCAATAACACGAAAAGCAATGGGACTTCAAAATGCAATCATTATGTAAAAGAACATTTTAGTGATTTCTCAGAAGAATACAATTTGTTGAATGATTCAATAAA
>JAEUTS010000302.1 GCA_016787005.1 Bacteroidia bacterium | reverse complement strand
CCGCAGCGTCTGGGGCGGCCGGTAGTTGAGCCGAATTCATTCCCGATTTTTCGCATCTTTTCACCTACAGCATCATTTAATTCAGTAGGGAAGGGGCCGCTTCCAACACGGGTACAATAGGCTTTAAAAATTCCGAACACTTCCCCGATCTTATTTGGCGCGATACCCAAACCTGTACAGGCTCCGGCGCATATAGTGCTTGATGATGTTACGAAAGGATAGGAGCCAAAATCAATGTCAAGCATTGACCCCTGAGCTCCTTCCGCTAAAATTGATTTTTTATTGATGAGTGCCTGGTTAATGTAATGTTCACTTTCAATGTGCTGGAGGGTTTTAAGCATTTCAATCCCTTCAAACCATGCCGGTTCCAGCTCTTCAAGTTTGTAGTTGAAATCATGGTATTTAAGAAGTTGTTTATGTTTTTCAACCAGTGCTTTGTATTTTTCAAGAAAATTCGGCATAGTGATATCACCAACACGCAAGCCGTTACGTCCCGTTTTGTCCATGTAGGTAGGGCCAATGCCCTTGAGTGTAGAGCCTATTTTTTCCTTGCCTTTAGCGGCTTCAGAGGCCGCGTCAATTAACCGGTGTGTAGGTAATATGAGGTGGGCACGCTTTGATAAAAGCAGTCTTGATCGTACATCAACGCCTAATTTTTTAAGCGCGTCAATTTCCTTTTTAAAAATAACAGGGTCGATCACCACGCCATTACCCACTATATTAACTGACTTTTCGTGAAAAATACCCGATGGTATTGTATGCAACACGTGTTTTATGCCATTAAACTCAAGCGTATGGCCCGCATTCGGTCCACCCTGGAAGCGACCAATGATGTCGTATTTTGGTGTTAATACATCAACAATTTTCCCTTTGCCTTCATCGCCCCATTGAAGGCCCAACAATACATCTACTTTCATAATTCGGTTTAAATTATTATTCAAATATACTTACTTAATCACTACAAGTTTATCCTGTTTTATCGTTATGCCATTTGAACTAATAGTGAAATAATACATTCCATTCTCAACTCCATTTTCCATTAAGTCAATGGAGTTGTTAGAATCTCTCAGGTTTTTGGTGAAAACGAGTTGTCCTGTCAAATTAAATAACCTAAACTCCGTTGGAGTCTGTGTATTGGTTGATCGATTTAACTCCACAGTTATTGTTCCACTGTTTGGATTTGGATAAACTCGTATGCTATTCGCAAGCGATTGCAGGTTATTCGTTAGCAATGCACCTTCAACAATTGGGTTGTTGTTAAGTACTGATGGATGTCCGGTATTTTTCTTTTTCGCAACTGTAGCCGGGCTGTTATTGCAATCACTATGAATGAGTATCTGATTATCGGTCTCGGTTACATCATAAAATTTATCAAGTTGAACATTGTTAAATATCTGCGTTATACCCGATTTTGGCCATACAATTTTTAATTCCGTTATAGCTGTTGCATTGGCTAAACCAAAGTGGGCCTCGTTTGCAGTTACTCCATTGGCTCCGCCTGTAAGGTTACAGTTGCCATTTATTTCGCGCATCTGGGTTGTCTCAACCCCGTTTATGGTAGCTTTCACGTATACTCTTGCTCCGACGGCCTGTTTGTTTGTTTGACTGCCAATACATTTTATTTTTACCCAATTATTACAGCTGCCCTTATTCACATATAAAAAATTGTGATTGTCATTATAAGGGTTATTTACATTGTTGACATACAAATCAAGATCGCCATCATTATCTATATCAGCAAAAGTAGCGGCGAAACTCTCTTTTAAAACGTCATTGGTTATTATTTCATTGATATTTTCAGTAAAAGTTCCATCACCATTGTTTACATAAAATCTATTGGGGTGCCCGTTTACATTGGCTAAAAACAAATCAAGGTCGCCATCATTATCATAATCACCAAATGTTGGACCTCCCTGCGCGTTTTCATTGCCATTTAAAAATGGAGCCACCGTAACTTTAGAAAAAGTCCCATTGTTGTTATTCATAAATAACAAATTTGGTGCAAAAGCTATTTGTAAGAACAGGTCAAGGTCACTATCGTTATCATAATCAACCCAAGCCGGGCCATAGTTTGAACCGACAACTGTTGTTAACAGGCTGTCATTGTTCTGTGTGAATGTTCCATTCCCATTGTTTTGATAAAAACAGCTGTATGC
>JAEUTS010000299.1 GCA_016787005.1 Bacteroidia bacterium | reverse complement strand
CTGTCTCTTAAATCAACAAAGGTAATGCTACCCAGTTTTCTTTCGCGCTGTACCCATCCGCAAAGGGTAACAGGTTTATTAATGTCTTTAATGGTAAGTTCTCCGCAAGTGTGTGTACGCAACATGTTGAATTAAGAATTAAAAAAATTATGAATGAAAAATGCCCGCCTGCCGGGCAGGAATAATTCAAAAATAGGAAGAAAAAGGGAATTACAGTTCAATCCCAATAACGAGTATGTCATCCACCTGCTCATTATTGCCTTGCCAGGTTCTCAGCAGGTCGCTTAGCTCATCATGATGTGATGTTATTGGTTTGCTTTGGATCGACAGCAGGTGCTGCTCGAAACGTTTGGTAGTGAGTTTTTTGCCCTGTTCCCCGCCAAACTGGTCCACAAAGCCGTCGGAGAAAATATAGAAACGATCACCCTTGTTGAGTTTCAGTGAGTGATTGGCGAAACGGAAATTTTTTTCAATTTCCATGCCTCCGATGGAGTAACGATCACCTTTTATTTGTTGAAGTTCGTAGTTGCCGCCATTTTTCTTCCCGATAAATATGGGGCGTTTAGCGCCGGCATAATCAACCGTCAGGTTTTTTTTATCGATCACGCAAATGGCCAGGTCCATCCCGTCTTTCGATTCAAAACTTTCGCGGTCCTGTTTTAATGCTTTACGCAGCTGAATATTTAAATGATCGAGTACTTCGGCGGCGTTGGATATATTTTCCTGCTTGGCGATCTCGTTCAGCAACGATGTTCCGATCATACTCATAAAGGCGCCTGGAACGCCGTGTCCGGTGCAGTCTACAGCCGCTACAAATAATTTGTCTTCCTTGTCAAGGAACCAGTAAAAGTCACCGCTAACCACGTTACGGGGATAAAACAGAATGAATGAATCGGGTAAGATCTGTTTGAACTCCTGTGTAAGCGGAAGGATCGCGTTTTGTATACGTTTCGCGTAGTTAATACTATCGCTGATGTCGGTTAACGCGACAGAAAGGTGGTCGTTGGATTTTTTCAATTCAACAGTGCGTTCTGTAACTTTTTGTTCAAGTATTAATTTTTGTTTTTTAAGCTGCTTTGTTTTGAACTGAACAAAACCAACTGTTCCGGTAATAACGGCCAATACGGAAATCGTATAAAACCACCATGTCTTGTACCAGGGAGGATCAATTGTGAAGGTGTATTCAACAATCTTGTCACTCCAGTACCCATCACTGTTTATCGCTTTTACTTTAAATGCATAACTACCGGGGTTGATGTTCGAGTAGGTTACATAATTTTCTGTTGTAAGCGGCGACCAATCATTATCCTGACCTTCGAGTATGTGTGAATATTTTACAACATCAATACTGATGGCCTGGAAATAAAATGTAAGCTGACTTTTGTTATGCGGGAGAACCAGGGTGGAAGGTAATCCGGTTTTACGGTCAATATGCAGGCCGAGTTTCGCGGTATCAAGGTTCTGGTAGAGCAGTTGTATGTTGTTTAACACCAATTTAGGAGGGGCATTGTTTATATAGTCCAACAAGGGATTGTAGCGTACAAGACCGTCATTGGTACACATCCAAATAAGTCCGTCTTTATCCTGGGTAATTCCGTCATTGGGTATCTCTATACTTTTTAAACCCTGCTGCTCGCCGAAGTATTTATTTGATTTGATATTAAAATTCTCATCAAATGAGATCCTGTTGGCGCCTTTGTTTGTACCAACCCATAGGTAGGCAAAGCTGTCGAAATAAAGGGTAGTGATATTGTCAGAACACAAGCCGCTTTTTGAATTTATTGTAATAAATTTCTCTTTA
>JAEUTS010000288.1 GCA_016787005.1 Bacteroidia bacterium | reverse complement strand
GCCTTTACAAAAGCACCCGTTTTTTTCATTAACGCCGAACAGTGTTTGTACACCGAGATCAGATTATTGCTATGCTGTACCTGCACAGTGTAACCGGTTTCTGTGGTCCATGCCGCCAATATAACAGTTCCGTCAAGTGTTGATTTGATGGCTTCGTTTTCTTTAGCAACTACATCAACCCCGAAATGTTCATCGGCAATTTTAAATGATGTGGTAACGGTTCCCTTTAAAGGGGTGAAAAAGAAAAAACTGGAAATGCCATTATTTGAAGGCCTTCCATCACTCTGCGCCAGGCTAAAACGTTCCTTGCGTTCTACCTCGCTTCGCAAAATAGAATCTTCTCTTGAAGGCTTGTTGGCAATTATGAGAGCTTTATAATTTTTGGTCGTATCGCGCTTGTTTTGAATACTGTCCGGCTTAATATTCCCGCTGATCACATTATTAATATTTTCGATGTATTCTGTCTTAAGGGCCAATTCATATTGCAGTGAATCGGCTCTTACAGCGAGATTGATCAGGGAGCGGCGCATGGTAATATCGGCATAACCCGGAATATATTCCCGAAGAGGAGTAAATGCAATAGTGCTGATAACAATAACAATAAGTAAAATAATTGTAGCGCCAATACCAATAAACAACGATAATGGCTTTAATTTTAACACAAACTTCTCTTCAAAAGAAGAGTCGTTAAGTATAACAAGCCTGTAACGATCGCGCAAACGTTCCGATAAGCTGCGCTTTTTATGTGTTTCGGGCGACATAAGGGTTGTAAATATCGCAAAAATACCCCTTTATACCCCTTAAATCCGCTAATGTTTCGCAATAAAGAAGAGATTAGAAAGGATGCTCAAAAAATTATAATAATTTTGCCTTTCAAGCGTTGTAGCAGCAAGCATTTAAGTGATACATAACAATATATCAAAAAGTGGTTTTTTTGCCCTTATTTTCATAGGGCTTTCGGTGTTTATAACCGGTTGCTCAACAAAACGAAATACTTTTGTTACCAGAACTTTTCATAATACCACTTCCCGGTTCAATGGCTATTTTTATGCCAACGAAAGCGTGAAAGATGCAGTAAGCAGGCTTGAAAAAAATCACAAGGATGATTTTACACAAATTTTACCTGTTTATGTATATCCTACTGCGGATGAAGCAAAAGGACTCTTCCCGGATATGGATAAAGCAATAAAAAAACTTTCTATTGTTATTCACCGACATACCATAACCACCAAAAGCAAAAAAGAAATTCCGGGAGCCTGTAAATGGATTGATGATAGTTACCTCCTTATGGGTCAGGCGCATTTTTATAAACGTGATTTTTTTTCCGGAATAGAAACGTTTGACTATGTTGCCAAAACGTATAAAACCCTTCCCACGCGCTTTAAGGGCATGATGTGGCTCATTCGCTCATATGACGAACTTGGCAGCATATCACAGGCCGAATCGATGATCGACTTGTTGGCTGATGAAAAAGATCTTCCCAAAGAATATAAGGCCGAGTTAGCAGGTATTGAAGCCCAACATTTTATTTTGCGCGAAAATTATGGCGGTGCTCTAAAACCTTTAAACATCGCAATTGCG
>JAEUTS010000279.1 GCA_016787005.1 Bacteroidia bacterium | reverse complement strand
TTAAAGCCCGACTTCTATAAGGAACTGGAAGCTAAAGTCGTTTTTTTGCTTGATCAGATAAAACAAAACCTGAAATCCGGCAGTTTACATCTTCAGCTATTTTCCATCGGATCCATCTTTTGGATCGCTTTTACGGATAAGCAAAAAATTCAGGCTGCTGAACAGATTGACCCTGACAGCATGAAGCATTTCAAGTTACTGCATCGTGAGCTCCTCGAACTGGGTGTATACCTCGGGCCATCGGGATATGAAGTGGGATTTGTTTCAGAAGCCCATAGCGAGGTTGATCTGATGAAGACAGCTTATGCGTTTATCGAGGCGCTAAATAAAATTACAAGAATATATCAGTAAGGGTTGTAAAAGCATCATCCCGTCAATCCCGAATATATAAAAATACTCGCTGCTCTTTTTACTGCAACTTAAAATAAGTGCAGTGGCTATGACCACTGCTATGATAATTGCCAGAATGATTGATGTGTTGTAAATGCTTTGTCGGTGCAGGATAACGGAAAGGGATACCGAGAGTATAAGACATCCAATAGCTACTGTTTTTCCTGCGGCAATACCGTATAAGGATGGAATGGTACGCACTGCCGAAAGTTTGTCGTGCTCAATATCGCGGATATTGAAAACAATGCAAAGCGACAAGAGAAATAGCAGCCGCTCGGAGAACATTATAAGCAGCACTTTATTTAACTCAACTTCTCCATTAAGCTGTAAAGGTATGTACAAACTGACCGTAGCCCATACAAACGCAACCATAAATGCTTTTACAGCCGGTATCTTTCGTAACCGCACTCCAGGCAAAAAATACAGTACGGATATAATGCCAAGCGGGGCCATAACATATAGCAAATTTGTTCCTATAAAACATAAGCAAATTAATAGTCCGGTTCCGCCCAAGATAAAAAGCGAGACAAGTGTTTTTCTGTGATCTATGATCCAACTGTGCCTTATGGAAAGTGTTGCTTTACTGTAAATTGGTGATAAAGCAATCCGCTGAAGGTTGTAAAGGCAAAGGGTTGAAAAAAAAACAAAAGCAATATAAGTTAGGTCTGGTTTGATGTGAAATACTAAATAGGTTTGAGCCGTTATTGCCCCTGCACAAAGTGATACAAACAGGTTGCTGAATAATAGAAAATTGCCAAATTGTCGTAAAGTGCCCAATATGGTGCGAATATAGCCACAGAAACACCTGATTTGCGAAGCGGCTTGTTTTTTGTTAATGTTTTAATTGGCAAAGAACAATATAATTTATATTCATTATTGTTACATTTGTTACCCTTAAAAATCAGGCAAAATGACTAAAGACACATTTGTAAACCGTCATAACGGTCCGCGTAAAAGTGAAGTAGAAAAGATGCTCCATAAGATCGGGGTCAATTCTGTTGATGAATTGATCAGTCAGACGATTCCCGACGGCATACGTTTGAACAAGTCCCTGAATATTAATTCTGCAGTGACGGAGCACCAATATTTAAAGGATCTTAAAAAGATCGCTTCAAAAAACAAAGCATATCGTTCGTATATTGGTTTGGGTTATTACGGAACGATTATTCCCGCCGTAACTCAACGGAATGTTCTCGAAAATCCCGGATGGTACACCGCTTACACACCTTACCAGGCGGAGATCTCACAAGGTCGATTAGAAGCGTTGCTCAATTTTCAAACGATGGTCATTGATCTTACCGGGCTGCCAATTGCGAATGCCTCATTACTGGATGAAGCCACCGCAGGTGCCGAAGCGATGACAATGTTATTCAATAATCGTTCACGCGAATCGCAGAAGAGAGAAGCGAATGTGTTCTTCGTGTCAAATGATGTGTATCCGCAAACCATAGATGTTCTTAAAACACGTGCAATTCCACTTGGAATAAAAATTGAAACAGGTGACTGGAAAACATTTCAGTTTAATGAAAAAGTTTATGGTGCATTAATACAGTACCCAAACATTGATGGAGCTGTTAACAATTATTTTGATTTTGTAAAACGCGCAAAGGCCGGAGATGCTATGGTGGCAGTTGCTGCAGACCTGCTTGCCTTAACATTATTAACTCCTCCGGGCGAATGGGGTGCTGACGTAGTATTTGGAAACTCTCAGCGTTTTGGTGTTCCAATGGGTTACGGAGGTCCTCATGCTGCTTTCTTTGCCACTAAAGAAGAATACAAAAGGCTGTTGCCGGGTCGTATTATTGGTGTTTCAGTGGATGCACAAGGGGGGGCAGCGTTTCGTATGGCTCTTCAAACAAGGGAGCAGCATATCAGGAGAGATAAAGCCACGTCAAACATATGCACTGCGCAAGCCTTATTGGCTATAATGGCCAGTATGTATGCCGTATACCACGGTCCGGATGGATTAAAAGGAATAGCCGAACAGGTGCATTTTTCTGCAGCAGTTCTTGCAAACGAATTAAAATCTTTGGGTTGTATCATTGAGAATGAATTGTTTTTCGACACGATCAGAGTGAAGTTGCCTGGCGGAATTTCTGTTAAACAGGTTGAGGCAATAGCATTGAAAAACGAGATTAACTTCCGGTATATAAATGAAAACTCCATAAGTATTGCCCTTGACCAGACCGTTGGCATTGACGACCTGAATGATATTGTTTCGGTGTTTGCAGAAGCGCTTGGGAAAGCCCCGGATAAAATTACTGAACAGCATTTATCTTCTCATAATTCGCATCTAACAGTTTCCTTTGCAAAACGCACATCAGCATTTCTCACTCACCCCATATTTAATTTATATCATTCGGAAAGTGAAATGATGCGATACATAAAGCGGTTGGAGAATAAGGATTTGTCATTGACGCATTCAATGATAGCACTTGGATCATGCACTATGAAGTTGAATGCAGCAGCAGAACTTTATCCGATAACCTGGCCGGAGTTCGCTAATATTCACCCTTTTGCACCTATTGAACAAACAAAAGGATATCAGCAAATATTTAAGGAGCTTGATAAAGATCTTTCAAAAATAACAGGTTTCGCGGCCATGAGCTTTCAGCCTAATTCGGGCGCCCAAGGTGAATATGCCGGACTTATGGTAATTCGTGCGTATCATATTTCACGCGGTCACGGACATAGGAATATTGCCCTTATTCCGTCTTCGGCGCATGGTACAAACCCTGCGAGCGCTGCCATGGCAGGGATGCATATTGTGGTTGTAAAATGTGATGATCTCGGGAATATTGATCTGGCAGACCTGAAAGAAAAAGCAGAATTGCACAAGGAGAACCTTTCTTGTTTCATGGTTACCTATCCGTCTACTCATGGTGTTTATGAAGAAAGCATAAAAAAGATCACCAAAATTATTCATGATAATGGCGGGCAGGTTTATATGGACGGAGCGAATATGAATGCGCAGGTAGGCTTGACGAGCCCGGGGAATATTGGTGCCGACGTTTGTCATCTTAACCTGCATAAAACATTTGCTATTCCTCACGGTGGCGGAGGTCCGGGGATGGGACCTATTGGAGTTGCAAAGCATTTGGTTCCTTTTCTCCCATCTCATGCAGTGGTCAAAACCGGCGGAGAGCAAGGAATATCGGCTGTTTCAGCTGCGCCATGGGGCAGCGCGCTTATTTTACTGATTTCTTATGGCTACATTAAAATGTTGGGTGCAGAAGGTGTAACCGAGGCTACTAAAACAGCTATATTGAATGCTAACTACATGAAAGAAATATTAAAAGAACACTACCCCATTTTGTATGTTGGAAAAAACAATCGTGTTGCGCACGAGATGATTCTTGATTGTAAAGAGTTTAAACGCACTACAGGTATAGAGGTGGGCGATATTGCAAAGCGCCTGATGGACTTTGGCTTTCATGCACCAACAGTTGCTTTTCCTGTACATGATACATTAATGATCGAACCAACAGAGAGTGAATCAATGGCTGAATTGGATCGTTTTTGTGAAGCAATGGTAACTATAAGAAAGGAAATGCAGGAAATAGCTGAAGGCAAAGCTGATCCAATGGATAATGTGATTAAAAATGCCCCGCATACTGCCAAAGCAGCCATCAGCAGCGACTGGAGCCACAATTA
>JAEUTS010000263.1 GCA_016787005.1 Bacteroidia bacterium | reverse complement strand
AATAACAACACCCTTAGGTCCCTTGGGGTCATAAACAGAGTCAATTATAGTGTACCTAAGCCTTTTATCCTGAATAAAAACATCCAAATCGGCCATTTTAATGCCTGTAAAATCAGGAACTTCGACCAATTCGCCATGATGAGTATATACATCAAGCCATTTTAAAACACCCCAAACCAAAACAAATAAAAGTACTAAGGAGAATACCAGATTTTTCAGGAAAAATTTACTTTTTATAAAATTGAAAAGGGTCTTCATTTAACAGGTTATGAGAACCGTTAAATTTACGCAAGATTTGCCAATTGGCGTCTTTTTCTTGCAAAACCAAAATCGAGTATCTTATCGATAAACTCGTAAGGCTTGTAGCCGTTTATGGCCGACTGGTGAAATATGCATGTAGCAGGTGTCATCCCCGGTAAAGAATTCACCTCTATAAAAACAACTTCAACTTTACTTGCATTGTAAATACGTACAAAAGCATCAATGCGGGTGTACCCATTAATGTTTAATAATTTTGCTGCCGAACCAAGAACCTGTTTTACTTTATCTGAGATTTTCTGACGCTCAACCGGATCATGCGAATACCTTGCAGGAGTTATGTTCTGCCCCTGACCTGCCAAAAATTTTTCTTCTAACGACAACACTTCGCCTTCCGACAAAGCTTCAGAAGCTTCAAACACTTCATAAACAACATTTCCTTTTTCATCATACCTGGTAAGCATACCACCGGTTATTTCCAAAAAGTGTTTAGCACCTCTCTTTGAAATAAGCTCTTCCACCAGTATAACACGTTTCATCGGAAATTCTTCTTTAGCTTTAATGTGTAACAACTGTGAAGCCGATTCATCCAATTCCTCTGTCTTTCTGAAAATGAGCTTGGCGAAAGCTTCAAACTCTGCTTCCGATTTTATTTTGCGAACGGCCGAACTGCAACCATCATCAACCGGCTTTGCAATAAACGGATACCCGATATCCGACTTAATAATTGATAAAAGCTTTCCCTTATCATCCAACCAGTCTCTCTCATTTATTAAAAGATGTTCAGCGATAAGGAATCCATTTTGCTTTAATATCTCATTGGTTTTGTACTTATCAATTGTTATCTGCGAACTTTCAACACCTGAACCATTATATGGCAACCCAATTCTATCGAGGTTGGCCTGTACAGCGCCATCTTCACCCGGGCGGCCATGCAAGGCTATGAATACGCAATCAACCATGCTGCCCAATTCATCGTATGTTATTTGTTTAGGCTTAGCAATGCTTTCTGCATTGGAATATTTATGCGTAATAGATGAACATTTATCAATGATCTCTTTAATAACATTGTGCACATAATAATTATTAACCTTATCCTTTATATCATCCGCGTTATCTTTAAGCAACAGGTTTACAGGCACCTGGTACATCCGGTGTTCAGCCTCATTCCCGGTGAGAAATACCGGGAAAGGCTCATATTTTGTTGATGAAGCCAGCTTTTCATACACATTGCGTCCGCTTTCAACAGAAATGTGGCGTTCGGAGGAATAGCCTCCGAAAATGACAGCCACTTTAATACGCTGCGAAGCGGCTTTTTGATCCTGTTGAATAGCTGTATCAAGTGTATCCAACAAATGATCGAATGCACAGCTTCCTTTAGATGCAAGGATACGCTGCGACAATGAAGTACGTATAATATATGTCAAAAATTGAGATGGATTAAGTCCGATCTCAGCCGCCTGGTGAAAAAAGAAAGATGATGGCATCATGCCCGATGTTGTATTCGGATCATTGAGAAACACTCTTCCGTCTTTACCTATAAAACCATCAATACGCGCATATACATCAAAACGAAATATATTGAACAAACGCTCGCACTGCTCACGTATATCATTGATCTGATCGGTAGGAAGATCTATAGGAGTGATCTTTCGGGAAAGGCCCGGTAAATATTTTGAACGGTAATCAAATAACTCTTTGCCCTTTCTGATCTCTGTCGGAGGTAATGCGATCGCATTACCATTCTCGTCCTGCACAACTATACATGAGAATTCCTTACCTTCAATAAAACCTTCAACCAACACATTGCTTTCACCATCAAGTGATTCAAGAATAACTCCTTCCTCTTTTTTCAGAACATCATTAAGACATTCAACCAATTTATCAGGGTGATAAATCTGGTTACTGGTTTCAGGTTTCAGGTTTGACGGTTGCTGAACCTGAAACTTGAAACCTGAAACCTTTACCGGCATTCCGATCCCTTCACGGATATCAGCTAATACACGCACAAAGTCATTTTTCCCCTCTTCTGTAAGGCTATTCCACATTCTTGCATCAACACGACGTGTGAACAAAGCCTTTTCGATTGCGGCTACAAAACTGTGTTCATCTGCCTGCTGAAGTATGGTTACACCAATTGATGAACCTTGATTAGCGGGCTTTATGACCAATGGAAATCCTATTTCTGCTTTTGCTTTAGCGAAACTTTCCTTGTAATTTTTTCCATGAATCCACCTCTCCCGGTCAATACTGAAAAATTTAGGGCTGGCAAAACCCGCATTCACCATCATTTCTTTTTGAACAGCCTTATTCATTCCTATGGCCGATGGCAATATTCCTGAACCCGAATAAGGTATATTCAAATATTCCAATAGCCCCTGCATGCGGCCGTCTTCGCCATTTGATCCATGCAAACAGAGAAATGCAAAATCGATTAGTCTGCTCAACTCAGAATGATATATTTTAGTACCGATATTTTCTATAAGCTCTTCCTGCTGCTGAACTGTAAGAGGGCCAAGGTTTTCGGCATATACCTGAAATCCGCCTTTGGAATCTGGGATAGAATCAACGGGGGGATAAAAATCACGAATGCTGCCCTTGTAAATAAACTGCCAATTGAGAAGAATAAAATTTCCAAAACTATCAACAAATATGGGTATCGCTTCGAAAAGCGATTTGTTTAAATTGTCATATACGGTACGGCCACCTGCAAAAGATATTTCGCGTTCTTTAGAAGTACCCCCAAAAAATATTCCAACTTTCAATTTCATTGAATACAAACACTATATTAATTCATACAAAAATAGTTGTAATGGCCCATGGCAGTTTGTATTTAGCCCATTATGTATGAGCAAGTTGTTGTTGATAACTACGAGTTGCCGGCCCAACTCGGGGTTCCGAAAATACGAACCGTCATTTCGGGCATTAACCGAACGAACAAATTCATTCTTTCGGCAGTCGGGAAGCCTGTTCCGCATAAGCTACAACAGTATGGGGAGACCTTTTAAATAACTGACCAGTTTAATAACAGCCTTTGCACGATGACTGATTTTATTCTTTTCGTCAAGATCCATTTGAGCGAAAGTTTTTGAATATCCATTGGGTATAAAGATGGGATCGTAACCAAAACCCATTGAACCATTTTTATTCTCAGCAATTGTTCCTTCTACAATACCTTCAAACAAAAAATCCTGTCCATTCCATACGAGAGCAATAACTGTTTTAAAACGGGCCTTACGGTTACTTATACCTTTCATCTCCAACAACACTTTATTCATATTATCATCCGCATTTTTTTGTTCTCCGGCATAACGAGCTGAATATACACCCGGCCGGCCGGCCAGCGCATCGATCTCTAATCCGGTATCATCGGCAAAACAATTTACGTTGAATTTTTCAGATACATACCTGGCTTTCTGTAATGCATTCCCTTCAATATCAGGTTGAGTTTCAGGAAGATCATCAGTACATCCAATTTCAGAAATACGCTTAAGGGTAATCCCGGGTGAAAGAAGCAAAGCAATCTCGTTTAATTTATTTTTGTTGTTGCTTGCAAAAACAAGTTCGTACACAGAAATTTATTATAAATATTTAATGATGAGTTGAAAAATTGAATCGCTTATTATTTTCCCCCGCCGCTTTTCAGAAGAAGATTAGCCTCATTCAAGGTGATGTTTTTACCATAATAATACACAGAAACAAACGCTCCGGGGAAACCTACTTTCAACAAATTATCCCGCTCTGCTTTTGCCTCAGCTTCATTTGAAATCATTCCAACAGTTATGCGAACAAAATCATTATCAATACGCTCATACATAATATTTTTAAGTCCATCGAAGGCTTTAGGACTAAGTGGTTTTTGTAGGGCCCCTAACTGAATTGTATAAATAAGGCCCTTTGTTGTGGTCGCATCTACTTTATCTGCCAGGAATGCATCTTTTGCCACGTCGTTCTTCGGACGAGGTGCCTTTCTGGCGGCGGCATTTGACTCAGCAACTAAATCTTTCCCTGCATTGGGGTTGGCGCTTACATTACTTCCATTATTTGGATTTCTACCATTTATCGTATTAGAAGCAGACGTTGATCCATTTTGAGCGCCACCGGTAGTAGAACCGGCTCCTTCATCGATAAGATTACCATTTGCATCAAAGCGTTTACGATTAATTTTACGTTGATTTTCGGCCAGGTAAAACGAAATGAAAAGATTTTCAATACCATTATCCAATTGAACTTCAAGATCATTCTGGAGTACTCTTAAACGATCGCCTAAAATTCTTTCATCCATAGAGATGATATACCTTCCAAAAGGCAAATAAAAGACAAAGGAACCTTCCTTATCAGTTAAAGAAGATGAACTTTTACCATTGTTTGAAGCCGTTATTCTTATACCTGAAAGATCGACCAGATTACTAAGTGCATCCGGAGAAAGCTTTTCCCGGTCGATATACACCCTCCCTATGAGTTTAACTCCCTTTACAAAAGGAATCAAAATATTTTGAGGCGGATTCTTAAATTTAGATTTACTTGAATCAAGTGCAACTATTTTAATTTTTTCATTAATGTTAGGAAAATAACCATGCAAATCTTCCAACGAAAACGCATGAATAGGAAATTCTCCTTCAGGCAAGTTTTTTAACTGGGCCTCCCCCCTTTCATTAGTGAGTACTTCCACACCGTTAACATTAACCACAACGTTTTCAAGTTTAGTCTCGTCGCTATCAAATTTTCCATTCCCATTAACATCAACAAAAGCCGTAAAATTTAAGCTGGGGAATCGTCGTTTAATAAAAGGGAGAGGAATTCCAAATTCTTTTCTTACCCCAAACATCAACAAATAGCTATTCGATGAAACCCGTTGATTATCCTCAGCAACACTACCTGAAACAAAAGACTTATAGGGATTATAGTTACCCGGCCTTGAGGAAGTACGGTAATAACCACCCGTTAACCTGATTCTCCAACCATTTTTTGAATAAAAATTAAGTTCGGGGGTTAAGCCCAAACTGTGCTTGTCAATTAAAGGCAATAAATTATATGTTAAGTAATTATTTAAAACAAAGTGTGGATTTCGAAACTGATATTGATGATTGAAAGAAATCGCAATTTGCTGCGAAAAAAGGAAACTGGAGGAGCTATACGAATAAACCCCATTTGAATTACCATTAACATAACGTACATTAAGCGAATAAACCCTGTACTTAATAATTGAGAATAAATTCATAAAAAATTGTTCCGGGGAATTTGGTATTGTAACATACCTGTTATATCCAAACTGGGATGTGAAACCAAACAACAAATTATTTTCTTGTGTGGAATAATTGTATGTAAAAGAAACTCCGCGTGAATGCCTTGCATAATTATAATAATTATCAATAAATACATTATAGAAAAACCCGCCGCTTGCAGATGAATTCATATCAATTGCTCTTCCGGCAGTTAAAAAATTATTAAATACTTGCTGAGAATAAAACGTTAAAACAGCTACAGGAGGAATTGCGGAATATTGATTATATAAATTTGAAAGCCTTAATGACCAAATCTTACTTAACAAAAAGCTACTATTATGATTAAACATCCAGCGATCTTTTTGGTCAATGAAAGTATAATTCTTAGAATAATATCCAACTGTGGCACTTGTAAGAAGTCGTGATTTAATAAATGAACCGCTGTACCCAAAATTTGCGCCATAACCATACTTCTCAACACCCGACTGAGCATTCCTGGCCAAAGTAAATCCCAGACTTAATCCATGTCGTTGATTAATGGAATAGTTTGATGCACTTGTTAAGTAATTTGAAGTTAATTTAGCCGGCCCTATCAAATTTTGTATATGAATAAATCCTGCGGTGGTCCTGAATTTTTCTCTTATGTAACTATAATTCGCACCTGTTCCATAATAAGTGAACCTGTTAAATACCCCAGGGTTAACAACAAAAAAAGCACCCACTCTATGGCGGTTATTAATGTTATATGATCCACTTATTCCTTTACCCCCGACACCAATTCCGGCAGATCCGCCAACATCGCCTACCATAACAGAAAACCTATTATCAATGTACCCCAACATAAAATACGGTGGTGCAAAAACTGACCCACCCAAAACGCCAAATGATCCGATAAACTGTGCATTATAAATTAATGCTCCTCCATTATCAAGCGTCGCAGCCCCATTCAAGAACAAATAGGCAGTAGGTTGCTGAGAAAGCAAATTGCTCATATTAAAATCCATCGTTAACGGTAATGAATACATACCATAATCGGATATTTTCCGTTCATTCGGAAGTTTAACAAAATCCAATTTTTGCGAAATCTGCCGCGCATTTTTGCCCATCAAGCTGGTTTCTGTAGTTCGCACGTATAGGGAATAGGCTTGTGTCTCCTTAATAAACCCTGGCCTGTATCCTTCGGAGTCAACCCTCTTCATATTTCGGGCCGATGAAAATAATTTTACTTTATATCTAAAAGTAGTGTCAGCGAATTGCTTTAATGTAAATGAATACTGCGGCTTTTTAATGATTTTATCATTGCTGTCCAACAGGATGATATTTCTCCGGGAATTTATTATACTCATGTATATATCCTGAGACTCTGTGCCATCATTACCTACGTTAACGGTAAACTGACTTTCATTCGATTCATTTTTAAAATATATTTTCTTAAATGGCCCTACATTAAGGCTCCACTTGGTGAATTTAGGCTTTGAAGCATGCACATATGCAGAGGTTATTGGGGCACCAATTGTATCAAACAAATAAGCATTTATCATGTACTTTGTGTTTCCTCTGACTTTTCCTAACGGAAGCAAACGAATCGGAACATATACTGTATCGTGAGCTGCGATTTTATATACCTTTTTGACATTTAACAACGAACGCCATTCGGCAGGATAGCCTACATCGACCTTAAATGATAAAGGCACTTCAACATTACTGATAACACGCAGGTTTTTTGAAAAAACATCTCCTTCCTGGATCAAAATTTCAAGAGTATCAAATGCGGCGACAAGCTTCTCTGCCCGCTTTGGTGTTTTTACCGAATTAGGATCTGATATTGCCTTTGATTCTATATTCTTTGTTGTATCCTGAATTGCAGGGGCACTTGCAGGTACAACTTTATTTAAAGAATCTGGTGAGGACTGCTGAGCAACGACAAGATGAATTGAAGAAATGAAAAAAAACAGAGAAATAAACAGCTTTGCTGAAAAACAACACTTCCATTTATTTAATATTAAACCCAAAGCCATCAAGTTTATAAATCTTCAACTAATAAGTATTTTACCTGCATTGTATAGGCACCTGGCCTGGCATAAGAAGCCATAGCTGCCATTTGAGTATGCGGAAAAAGTACGGGTAATCCTGGAATCAACCTATAATTGATAACGTAAGAAAAATCAGCTCTGTTCCATGCAGCATTTATAGTAAGATAACTTCCGGGGGACATCATATTTCCTGCTCCCGAAGTTCCCCAATTTCCGGCAATTGTTTTACCTAACACATAAGGTGCTACAGCTGTTAGTGATGTACCGGAACCAAATGCAACTTCTATATTATTATTTCCCGATGGGGGATTTGTAAAAGCCAGGCTATAATCCAAACCTAAACCCGACTGCCCTGCGGCAGGATTTGCGGGACTTTGAGAAAGCTCCAAAACGTCGAGTGGAATATTAACAGTTCCGCCAGTGGAATAGGAAACACTATTATCCCAAAACGGAGTTGCACCTGAGGAGCCTTCATTTAAAGTAGAGGTGCCAATAGCCATTAAATCCCAGTTAACACTTGAGTTTACATTCAATTTCGTAGCGCCGTATTTTGTTACGCCTGTGGTAAAATTCTTTATTTCAGAAAAATTAAAATCTACCTGAGATGGAGAATTCATTTGCAACTGAAGAATAGGCTGAATTTCAATATTCAGAGAATATAGCAACGAGAGTAAGGCTGCCCCAGTTGCATCGTCAGCAATGGTAATGTTCATATCTAAACGATAAAGACCCGGCTGGATAATAGCGGCTATACCGGGCGTAATCTGAAAGTCATACCGAAACAATTTGGTGGTGGGATTTAATGAAGGGGTGCCATCATCATTTATTTCAACCAAACCACTACATGCGCCATTATTATCCATCAAAACACCATCAACAGCCGCAGAACCAACAATATAGTGCGGCCCTCCAACTGAGAAGGCAGGGTTAAAGTTTCCGGTAATTGCGGGTATTGGTCGAAGACCTGCTCCAAATGGGTATTCCTGATTTGGAGTTGCACAAAGATTAAATGCACGCACATTGATGCTTGAAAGCGGCAATAAAACACCCTGAGTACTATACTGAGAGATTTGGGTAATAGTAACTCCATTGGCAATATATAGGTCCCATGGGCATGTATTATCTGGCGCAGTAACAGAAATGGAAAATCCATTAATAATTTTGCCATTTATGAGGTCGCCAAAATTATCAAAAGAAACAGAGGTAGTAATGTCAGATTTAATAAAACTTGCGGAAGGACAAATCGCTAATGAAATCTCATTATTCAAATAAGAAAGAAAAATAATGAATAACCACCTTATTTTCAAACGCTTCACAAGCAAATATAATAAAATATGGCTATTAAAATGCAAGGTATCGGTAATAAAACAGGAGGCAGTTTCTAATGAAACTGCCTCCTGTTTAAGACATAAGAAATACTATAGATCCTCTTGTAATACGTACTTTACAAACATAGTATATACACCAGGAGCAGCGTAAGTATTCGCACCAGAATTGATATCTCCCTCACCGGCTGCACCAATCATATATGTTGCAGTTCCATTGTTGTTATTAGCAAGAACGGTAGAAGGGAATTTTGCAGGAAGACCAGGAAGTATGCGATAGTCCATAACAAAATAATACCCACCTGCTGTTTGTGATGCATTTGAATTACCAAAAGCAGCACCACCTGCAGCTACACTACCAAACAGGTAGCTACCAGCATTAATCTGGCAGTTAGCACCTGTTCCAAAAGCACCTGCAATGTATTTTTCATCAGTTGCCGCAGCAGCAGAAGTTGGACGCAAATAAGGAGTGTTAGGAGAAACACAGTAGATTGCATTATTTCCCAAGGTGTTAGCAGCTAAGTTACCAACGTTTGTAGCATTCGCACCCAATGCGTTCGTAGCAAATGCGAAAGGAGCAAACTGAGCTGAATAATCATAGTTCCTCGGAGCTGCCGCTAATATATTAGCGCAACCATTTGCAATTGAAGGATTTGCAGGAAACTGATGGAGCTCTAAGGCAGTAAGTGGAATTAAATTCCTGGCGTTATTAGCACCACCCGCCAAACCTGTTCCATAAACAACCGGATTATCCCAAACACGACCACCTGCAAGTAATGATCCCGTAGAGATACCTACAGCCCATAAGTCAAAAGAAACAGAGGCACTTACTTTAAGTATGTTTGCTCCAGTTCTCGTTACGCCGGCATAATATTTGTTAATTTCATCAAATGTAAAATCAATTTGATCCGGGCCTTCTATTTTAAGTTGTAGAATTGGCTGAAGATCCATCGTGATGGATACGTCCTGCTCGTCCTGCAATTGTGCAAATGAAGCTGTGCCCAAAGCCATTGCCACAATCAGCGCTGATGATTTCATGATTTTTTTCATAGTTTTCGTTTTAGATTAATTAATGTAAATGTAAAGAGTAATTTTTAAATAAATGAATTTAAATGTTAATTTATTAATGAATTGAATCAATTTAAGTATAAATACCTATGAAAAATAGGTGTTTATACCTATAAAAAAACAGGTTAGATGCCTGATTTTTTAATTCGTATTAAATTAATTTTATCGGTTTTAGAAAACTGATTGTTATTTAGAGGTTCAACGCAGATCATAATTAAAAGGTTTCACTTTTTGGAAGAAAAATAAAAAAGGTTGAACTTTTGTTCTTTTAAGGAAGAAACTAATTCCCTAAAGCCGGATAAGTACGATAAGTACATAAAATGGAAACTCCCTAATTAACCGTAACTTCCAATTCTGCAGCTTCAATTTGCTCTTTGCTGCCAAAATCAAGAACCAACAATACAGAATACTGGCCCTTCTCAATTTTCCCTGGCACCATAATTTCAAAATTCCGTTCTAATCCCGGAAAAACAACAAACTGCTTCAATAAGTGCTTTTGTATTTTCCCTGTTTTGAGGTTATTCAGTTCAATATAAGATTTACAATATCCCATACCATCGCCGGAGTTTTTAACTTTAAGCGTAACATATTTTGCCGTATCATCATAGGTAAATTTAAAAGAAGTTATTTCAACTTTATTTATTTTAACGTTGGGAGGATTTTGAAAAATATGAACTCCAAAACCGTATGTAGGAATTACTCCCATTTGCATTGTTTTGTCACTGGAATTTGGCGGTAATATATACGGACGTTCATTTATACGATCAATCATCATCATTGTCCAGGAAGCCCTATACGCAATATCTGTTTCCGGCATTGATACAGTAATCGGAATTTTCTTCTTTTCCCCTGGTCTCAACTCAACAACCGTTGGAGCAGCCAGGATATAACTACTTAACCCATATGGTGTAATTTCGCCAAAAGCTACGGGAGAGGTTTTGCCCATATTATCCATCGTAAAGTCCTGAAAAGTAATTTTAAATTTTTCAGATCTTTTTTGATCATTGGTGATAGTAAGTAAAATAGTTTCCGACTTCCCCGGTTTGGTTCTGAAATTCATTGTTGAAGGAGCAATGGCAACCCCTGTATCTGTGATTGTATCCGTACCGCTGGTACCCGGACCGGTTTTAATATTTGAAATCTTCCCCGGTTCGGTTTTGGATTTTTGAGTTGTGTCTGCCTTTTGTTGAGCAAAAACCGATACAGAGAAAAAAAATATAAAAATAAAAGAGTACTTGTTCATAGTGAATTTATTTTATTTACAAAGATAGATTAAGTTTCAATCGATTCGAACCAAATAATTTAAATTTTCAGGATAACTACCTCTACGCGCATATTTTTTGAACTTTCATCAAGCGTACGTGCATTGGGATACAACTCCCTGTCACCACCCCACCCTTTTGTTTTTATTTTATATGGCTCTATGCCTCTTTTAACTAAATATTCACTTACTTCATCTGCTCTGTATTTGGAAAGCTTGTGTGCTGAACCGTGAAAAGCCCATTTCCCACCTATCTGTTGGCGTCTTTTATCGCGTGAAATATATCTGTTGCTATTGGTATGACCCTCAATTGAAATAACGGCATCGGGATTATTCTTCATAAAAGTATAAAGTCTTTCAAGTTCTTTGTTTGATTCACTTTTAATAACAGGAGTATTTGCATTGAAGTAAATATTCTTAAGAATAAAGTTTTCCCCCGCAACCAAAGGCTGTAGCTTAAGCTCCATTTCGGTTTCTTCACCCCTTATGATTTTTGAAATATTAATACTGTGATCAAAGCCTTTGTACCCGATCGCATTACATTCCACCCTGTATGTTTTACCTTTTTCGATTGCGAATTCATACTCACCCATTTTTATTTTTTTTACATTAACCGGCTTGCCCGTTAATTCATCCGTAATAACAGGAGCGTTTTCAATTGCGGTATTCTTTACGATATCCGTTACTATACATTTAACAGGTATCAATTTCAAATCGGGTTGTTTGTTCTTTAACTGCACTGACGCGGTCAACACCTTTTCTTTTGATAAAGGAGCAGTAACGCCTGACGGTTTATTTGGGGAAGTGCTCTGCAATTCGTTCCTTTTTATAATTGTATCGACAGAGGTACTTTTTATAGGTTTGCTTTCAACTATTTTTGATGGCGTAATATCAGTCGCTGTAATTTTCTGCTTTGAGCCGTTTTGGGATTCACCTTTCAAATAGAGCTGATTAGAAACATCTATTTTCTTACTAAAATTTACGGTTCCCAATTTAACCGGCAAATTATCTACGTGACACAATTTTCTTCCCAGAGCCGCTAATGCCTCCTCCTCTTTTAACTCTGCATAAACTAATTCCTGCCTGGGCATCGAATCTGTTTTGAGTTTGAATTTCTCTACTTTGAGAACATAAGAATAATCACAGGTATTCAAACCAATAATATGTCCCAGGTCTTTTCCCCAGAGGTTTTTGATAACAAGGTAAACCGCCTCACCTGCTTTAACAGGAACCTTTTTTGTGGTAACAAGGTTAGATCGAAATGACTCGGACTGATCAGTATCCGTATACTTTCGGGCAATATGAATATCATTTATGGTGGTTATAGCCTGGTTAACTTTTGCATCGCAAAAATTCAGGTTGTTTTCAGTTTTAAATGCAATAAAAGAATACCTGTCCGTTTCGACAAGCGGAAAAAGAGTGAAATCAAATGTGCAGGCCTTATTGAAAACTATTTTATACCAATACATACGTTGATTGTGATCTTCATGAGGAACACTTGACTTAAAAAACATATCAAAGTGACCCATCATTTCGGCCTCGGAGGCCATAATTATTTCAGATACTGCTCCCTGACCATCGTAAGACTTTTTTTGTGCCTTCAAATGAAAAGCGAACAGAAGTATAATTATTAAAATGTGTTTGTACATATGGTCCATTACAGCCGAGTAAAATTAACTACTCATTGAGCCAGAATATTTGATGAAAAATATTAGATATTAACCTGATCGTGTTAATTGAAGATGGACGGGACAAAAGGGTGAAATAAAAACTGAATTCCTTTAAGGGTGCCTGATCAGGATCAGGATATTATCCTGTCTTTTACTTTTTGGGAAGGATTACCGGTATTAATTGAATACGCAACAAGGTCAGATACAGCAACAGAATTAACAGTTAGCACCGAATGCGAAGCGCAGATAACACCTCCGCATACAATAGCTCTTGCCCCTATCCATGACCCGTCTTCAAGAGTTATTTTTGCTGTCATCAGGTCAAAAGCCGACTTCTTATAGTTATGATTACCGCATAACAGCATAGCGCCTTGTGAAATACAAACATTGTTACCAATCATTACTTCTTCCAAATTATCTATCCACACTTTCTCCCCTATCCAGACGTAATTACCAACACTTAACTTCCAGGGGTATTTAATATTAACCGCAGGTTTAATGACAACACCAAAGCCGATCCTGGCCCCGAACAAACGGAGCAAAGTAATTTTCAATCCATTAAATGGATTGTACGAAACAAAAAAACAAGCATTAACAAAAAACCACAATGCACGTTTCAATATACCTGCACCGGGTTGGTACCAACTGTTATCATATTGAGACAAATCGGTTTTACTTTGCATATTACCCGAAAATTTTTACATTTTGAGCTACTATATCTTTGTCATTATAAAATCTAAGCGCTTCATTAAATGCATTCAAAGATAGTTCATTAAACGCTTCTTCATTCATTGAGGCAATTGTTTCGATGGCGTTTACAAATTTACCATTATCATCTAATGAAATATCCCAGCCTACTTTCCTTTCGGCTAAATTTTTCCATGGGGTCTGATCCGAAATTATAACGGGGCATCCTGATGCCAATGCATCGGCTATAGCATGCCCAAAATTTTCGTTAAACGTCGGCAATATCATTGCATGATAGGATGACAGTCTTTTTTGCAGTTCATCATTCTCTATGGGCCCTAAATAATCTGTCTTAAGATTTGGATTTGAATTCTTCAATAGATCTATTTCACGTTGACATTGTTTCCAATAGCTTTCATCTTCTACAGGTCCGATGATATCGAATGATATGTTGATTTTTCTATCCACTTGCTTTAAAAAACCAAAGACCGCAAGCAGATTTTTCTTGAGAGAAATACGCGACAAGAAAAATAATTTCATGCTCCCTTCCTGCTTAGTTCGTTTAAAATACGTAAGCGTCTTTACAGGCGGAAGATTCAAAGCCGAAACAATTTTAGCCTGCTCACCAAATACTGTTTTTATTTCATCCGCTTCCAAAGGTGTTGAAGCGTGCCAGGTCACTTTTGAATAAAGTCCTGATAAGCGGGATATAATTAAGAACAATTTCTTTTTAAAGGGTTTAATGGCCAATGCTCCCTTACCCAACATACCACGCGGAGCAACAATAACTTTTTTTATCGCCTTATTATACCATAATGGCAGCAATGTAAAATGAATTGAAAATAAACTATTCAGGTAAAGTGCATCGTAATCAGAGGTTAAGAATGATTTTATTGCAGAAGGGTTAAGCTTGTCAGCAGAAATATAATATAACCTTATACCCTCTTCAATTTCCACCCATTCATCGCTTTTAACATTCAGGTAGGGTTTTGTTTCCCCAAAATCGGTATTCCGTGTTACAATTGAAAAATTATAAAATGGTTTTAAGTGATTAACCAGGTTAGCGCACGACTGTATAGGCCCGCCCGCTTTATAACCGGGTAAATACCAGTCGATAAAGATTAATATGTGCCTTTTAGTCTTCAATATTATTTTCGATCAGCCAGTTTTCCAGTACCACAAGGTACCAGATGCGTGACCAGATTATACGTTTATCATCATTCAAAAAACGTTTCCAGAGCGAGACCACCTCTTTCTCATTAAACATTGGGCGCTTCGCTAATGAATGGATCCTTTCCTCACAAAATTGTTTTAAATCATTTTTCAACCATCCCTGCCAGGGAAATGTGAATCCCATTTTTGGTCGGTTAACAATTTCAGGCGGAAGCAAGTCTCCCATTGCGTCGACAAATAATTTTTTTGGAGTATGCGGGTATTTAATATCATCATTCAAACTTAAAACATATTCTACCAGTTCATAATCAAGAAAAGGAACACGAACCTCAAGCGCGCTTGCCATACTCATCTGATCGGTATCCCGTAATAAAACATTTTGCATGTAACTCATTATTTCGAGCAGGGAAACAGTTGACAGCACAAAACCCGGTTTCTGTATTCCGGAAATCACATTTTGAGCAAGCTTTTGAACTTCATTCGATTGCATCCCGGAAGTATTTACAAGTTTTGCGATCTGCTCGTCCGGCAATACCTGGCGTGATACCGGATAAAAATTCTCAATTGATACTTTTGAAAGGGATAAAATTGCCGCCATTTTATCACCTGCCACAGATGATTTAAGGTTCTTTAATACAGCAGCTCCTGCTCTTCTTATTAACAAAGGAGCATTGGAAAGCCAGGCATTATCCGTCAATGCCTTTGTCCGTTTAAAAATATCATAACCCGCAAAGAGCTCGTCACCGCCAAGACCTGACAATGCCATAGTAATGCCGGCTTGCTTAGTCACTTTTGAAACCACATAACTATTGGGACCATCGCCACTGGGATGATCCATAGCTTTTAAAGCACCGGGCAATTCATTCTTAAAATCTTCGGCTGATAATTTAATGTTATGATGGTCGGTATTGAACTTCTTTGCAATGATTTGCGAAAAATATTCTTCGTTATATTTCGCTTCGTGAAAAGTAATTGAAAATGTTTTTACCCGTGCGCCCGACACTTTACTCATCATACCTACAACAGCGCTTGAATCAATACCCCCTGAAAGAAATGCGCCAAAGGGAACGTCGGCCACCAATCTCCGTTCAACAGCCTGCTTAAAGAGTGTATTCACCTGTTGGCATACTTCATTATAACTACCAACTTTAGAAGGCGCAGATACTTTTGAAGTAATATCCCAATAACAGGTCGTATTAAAATTCCCCGTGGCGGCATTTAATAAACCGTAATGCCCGGGCAAAAGCATAAACACATCTTTAATTATGGTACCCGGTGCATGTACAGTTTGGTAACGGAGATAATCGATCAGCCGGGCTTCATCGAGTTTACGGGGAATCAATCCGGATGTTAAAAGCGATCGTATTTCTGAAGAAAAAATAAAAGCATTACTCTGTTTGAAATAGTACAACGGCTTTATTCCCATTCGATCACGGGCAACAAATACCTCAGTGGATTGCTTATCGTAGATAGCGAAGGCATACATGCCGTTGAATTTTTGCAGGCAGCTTACTCCCCAGGCAGCATAAGCGGCTAAAATAACCTCTGTATCGGTTTGAGTTGTAAATGTTATAGCCCCTTTACTCAACAGCTCATTGCGAACCTCCATGAAATTATAAAGCTCACCATTGTACACAATGGCATATCGGCCTCCATCATAACTCATAGGCTGATGGCCCGCTGCAGAAAGGTCAATAATAGAAAGGCGCCTGTGCCCTAACGCAACGTTGTTGTGAGTGAACACCCCTTCATCATCCGGACCGCGATGCGATAGAGCCTTGTTCATAGCTTTCACAAGCTCTTCAGCCCTGACAGCCTCTATTCCGACTATACCGTTGATCCCGCACATAGTAGTTTAACTGGTTTCCTCCTTAACTTTCATTTACTAAGAAGGGTGTGGTTTTTACGAAACATCTTTCCAATTTAGGGCCCAATGAAAAAGCCCAAATCTCAATAAAATAAATATTTGCACTATCAAAACTATCTATTAGGTGCAAGATTTTATAATCACTATACTAAAAAATCATTCACTTACTTTTCTTGCTTGATCAAGAAAAGTAACAGGACAAATGTACAGTGTACATTTGAGCCAGCAAGCGGGTTGAAATCAAGACAAAACGATTGCTTACACACAGGCTACACGGCACCGCGTTTTGTCATGGCCGGCGCTCGGGTAAACATTATAATTTTTCAAACATAATGAATCGCATTCTACGACTTGCTTTTTTAGTTGGTCTTATTTAAAATTACATCAGCAGCTTCAATAACTTCGCCAGGCGTAATTTTTTTCATACATATATTATCAAAACACTCCCTTTTGAAACATATTGAGCATGCAATAGCGCCTGAACGAAACACCTTATTTATTCCATCTTCAGGCGGATACCATTTGTAAGGAAAATCGCGCGCGCTGAACATGGCAACCACAGGTGAATGGTAAAGATAGGCCAAATGCATCGGTCCGGTATCATTTGTAATAACAACGGAACAAAATTTCATTGCTTCTGCCGTTTCGAGAGGAGAAAATCTTCCGCAAAAGTTAAATACATTATTACCAAACATTAATGCATCCGCATTAGCAGCATCATCTTTACCACCAAATATCAGCAGATTAAAATTCCTATCTGAATAATGTTTAACCAGTTGTTTAAAATGATCAATGGGCCACTTATTTCGCTCCACCTTGCTGCCTATAACAACACCAATATTATGCGTTTTATCGGTCAGGTTATTCTTTTTGAAAATATCTGCTACAACCTGCTCAACGGCCGAATTATTGGCGACAATGTAGGAAGAGTCGGAAATTGACAGACCATTGTCTTGCAGAATGGCCAAAAGCCTATCGCGTTCATTCGTAAATTTAATTCTTCTTTCCTGAAATTTTTTAAAAACAAATGTCTGCGAAACACGCCATCCGAAAGCATGCTTCACCCCAATGAATTTTGCAAATAACATAGCCTTGATCTGCTTTATTAAGGAGGCATCGTATTGTGGCAGCTCAATGAACAAGTCATATTTATTTTCTTTCAACTCAGCTGCTAATAACTTTTTGCTCATCCCCAGATAATTAATGATGGCATTAAACTGTGATCGATCAATCAATTTATCCAATGAAACAAAGTTTTCGGAGCCGGCATTTGTCAATATATCAATTTGAGCCGAAGGGAAATTTTTTCTTATAACCGACAAAGCGGGTAAGGCGCAAATACTGTCGCCAATGGAGCCGGTACGGAATACAATGATCCTGTTAATTCGATGATTATCCGATGACTTACTGAATAAAATCTTTTGTACTGTAAATAAAATAAAGTTTCTGAAAGAATAATCACTCCTTACCAATAAATTCAAAATAAAATCCATATTTAAAAGGTAATTTGAAAGCTTAAAGATAAGTGCAATTGATGAAAAACTGTAAAAGTTATATGTAAACAATAAGTTGACGGATATATTCAATACTTTTGATGTAAATTCAATAGAATCAGGTTCGACAATAAACCAACTAAGTTAAATATGAACCGCAAATTAATTAATGAAATAAAATAATGTCATTTCTAAAAAGACCCATATTAGTTATCGGTTCCAAAGGAATGTTAGGTCAAATGGTGGTATCTTATTTTACCAACAAAGGATTTAAAGTTATACCCATTAATGAACGATTTGAGGAGGAAACGAAATGGGATTTCATTAATGCCATAAACCAATATGACGATGGAATAATTTTCAACTGCGTTGGGCGGATCAAACAGAAAACAGAAAATGAAAAAGACCTTCTTTGGTCGAACACCATCCTCCCTTTAGCACTCGTTCATCATTTAAAATCTACAATTACGATTGTACATCCAAGTACGGACTGCGTGTTTGATGGTCTTGCAGGCCGTCCATACGCTATTCATGAAAATACAAATGCAAAGGATTCTTATGGCTGGTCAAAAATTCTGGGAGAAGAAATACTTTTAAAAAGACCTAATACATTTATTACACGTGTTTCAATCATTGGTCCTGACAAAAACACCTCAGCCAAAGGGTTATTAGGCTGGTTTTTGTCTAATCCACATGGAAGCCCGTTATCGGGGTATACTAATCACTTATGGAACGGCATTACCACGTTGGAATGGTGCAAACAGGTTGAAACGTATGCGATAAATGAAAATTTATTGGGCAAGTCTTGTATGATGATCCAGTTTGGCACAAAAGAGTGGTATTCCAAATATCAACTATTGCTGCTCTTTCAAAAATATTATCGGACAAATTTTACCATCCAGCCCAAACTAACTGAAACGGGTGTGGACCGCCGCCTGGTGCCGGATATTATCTCCAAAACACTTGAAGAGCAGCTTGCGGAGTTAATTTCATTCACATCCTGAACTTAAAAACTATCATTGAGGTGCAGTCTGAAAATAAATATGACGTATTAATACTGGTTGATTCGGGTATTGGCAATGCTTTAGAAGCTTTATACGCGGTTGAATATTGCCTGAACCGGGAAATCAACGTGGGCTTTTTTATGGGAACTATTAATAAGAGCTTCAGGGAATATATCAAAGATTGTTACAGCGACAAAGTAATCGTTTCATCATTGAAAAATGTGAAAACAACAAACCTGATCCATTCATTTACTTACCAGCAAAAGATCAACCTTGAATACGAAAATTATTTTTATGTAAGCGCTGATTATCACAGCACACAGGTATTAAGCGAAACAGAACAGTATTTATCAATTGTGAGGGCATTATATCCATCATCCTATAATAGTTT
>JAEUTS010000254.1 GCA_016787005.1 Bacteroidia bacterium | reverse complement strand
GATGATGGAATACAATACTTACAGACCTCACGAATCTTTGAAAGGATTAACACCTGAACTTTATTTATCGAAACATTACAATGAACAAGAACAATTAAATAACTTTGAACCACTGGCACTATAGATAGGGAAGCTTACACTGGGTACAATACAAGCCGAAAACTCCCCCTTTTTTGCCCTTAATAAATTATAGTGATTTATAAATTAGTTGACTATAAATGGTCTTTAGTCGTTCATATATCTGTTTAGTCGTAAATTCATGTAAGTTGCTTGTTGTTAATAATTTGTGTTAATAATTACTTGTCAAATAATCGTAACTTTAGTGGAATTCACTACGTAAAAGAAAGTATAGGTTTAAATATATGTTTATATATAGTTTATTTGTTCACTGGTATATCTTATAAAAAAAAAATTAATTATTTGTAATATGAAAAGGAAAAAAAACATATTGTCAATTGCGATAAGTGCTTTGCCAATGATAATCTGGAACCCAAAAGCTGAGGCGCAAGGGTTTGGTATTGGTACAACAAGCACCAGTGAAATTTTGCATTTGAATACTTTAAATCTAAGTAATACTGCAGTTCGATTTGATTGTCAAAGAATTGCTGGAACTTCAAACGCTGCATTTGCAAATTCAGGTACTATTCCAACTAATGATAATGCTACAGGAGGCGCCTTAACCTGGACAAATTTAGTTGCGCATCCCGGTTCGCCTGTTACATCTATAACATCAGGTGGTGGCACATGGTTTCAATCTAGTTCAACTTCGGGTACAACAAATTATCTTAAACACACAAATAATACATCCGGTAATTTTGCCGCCGTAGTATATATTTTCTCAGTTTACTCGGATAATTCTATCTATCGCCAAAAGCTTGTAATCAGGTAGATCATTGGCATATTAAAGGCTAACGTTATTAATACATAATCCGCAGAGCAAATAGGTGGATGTTAAATTAAATAAGATGTATATAAATGCTTAAGTTTTTCAAAATATTTTATTTGTATAGTCTGTTGTCAGGTATTTCTGCTTTTGCCCAAACTGGGCCGGGCGGAGTAGGTACTTCAGCCAGCAATATCTTATGGCTTAAAGCCGATAACATAACCGGCTTAACAGATGGGGACAAAGTAAGTACTTGGTCAGACATTTCGGGTAATGGGAAAAATGTTACTCAGGCATCAGTGCCCGCCCAACCGGTATATAACACCGGGCAGGTAAACGGGTTTCCTGCAATTTATTTTAGTGGAACAAGTGGTACAGATTACTGCCGTTTGGTTTGTAATCCTTTTGCAGGTTTTGCTACTTCGGCATTAACAGCCTTTGTTGTTAATAAAAATAATGCGCAAACCGGAGACGCGTTGTTATCCTATGCAACTACAGCAAATAATAATGACTTTTTACTTTTTAGTAGTTCTGCATTGCAATTCTATAGAGGTGCCAATGTGACTTCTGCTGTTGCAGCAAATGACAATAGCTTCCACGTTATAGGCTCTCGCTGGCGAAGTAGCGATGGGGCTGTTAGAATTCATAAAGACGGAACCCAAGGTTATACAGGCACAGTTTCTAGTGGATCAAATATTACTTCTGGCGGCTCTTTGGCTATTGCTCAGGAACAGGATGCAGTGGATGGAAGTTATGATGCAAGTCAAGATCATATTGGTTACTTTTCTGAGATTTTCTTGTACAATAGTTATTTGAATGATGCGCAAATGATAATCATTCAAAATTATTTAAGCTCCAAGTATAATTTAACAATGGCTTCAAATGATAAGTATTCATATGAGTCTACTGGTCATTACTATGACCTTGCTGGTGTTGGACGAGTGGATGCCAGCAACATACACAATGATGCACAATCGGGCGGCATATTGCAAACAAATACTTTTTCTGATTTAGAAAATGGCGAGTACATGTTATTTGCACATGACAACGCTTCACTTTCCTGGAATTTCACTGAAACTCCCGGCTCAGATCTAACCAATATAAGGCGCATATCAAGAGAGTGGCGTGTAAATGAAACAGGCGGAGATGGCGATTTAGGAACATTTACTGTAGTATTGGATACAACTTTACTCTCTGCCCGACCAACTAATTTCAGTCAGTTTATTGTTATGGTTGATGCTGATGGCGATTTTAGCAGTGGAGCCACTTCTTATCCAATGTCGTATGTAAGCGGATCGAAATTTCAGGCTACAGGTGTAGATGTTGCCGATGGGTATTATATTTCATTTGCCACTATTCGCCCGGTTATTCAATTCACTCTGTCTTCTTCTGCTGATTTTGAAACGGCAGGATCATCTAATGTACAGATATATTTAAATTACCCGCTTTCAACTAATGCAACGGTTAACTATTCTGTTGGTGGAGGAAGTACAGCAACCGGAGGCGGAACTGATTATACATTAGCAGCCGGAACCGCAACAATAACAGCTGGTACTACCACTACAAATATTTCAGTTGCATTAAATAATGATGTTGCGGTTGAATCTGACGAAACGGTGATAATAAATTTAGCATCTCCCTCAGCGGGAATTATACTTGGCACAACAACTACCCATACCTTTACAATACATGACGAAGACAACAGCCGTAAAATAGATTTTACGGCAGCAAGTTCAAGTGCCTCAGAAAGTACAATTGCTGTAAGCCTAACCATTCAGATCAATACTGCCGATGCAACTAATCCAACCACGGTCGACTACACTGTAACGGGTGGTACGGCCACAGGAAGCGGAACAGACTATACACTTGCCTCTGGTACTGCAACAATAGTAAATGGTGTTGCAACTACAACAACTTTAAATTTCACTGTTGTAGATGATGCAACATTTGAAAGTAATGAAACCATTATAATAACATTAAGCAATCCAACAAATTCAAATTTAGGGACAAATTATATTTATACTTACACTATCAACGACAATGATGTTGCCCCTACTGTAGCTTTTGCTCAATCAGCTTCAAGCGGCTCTGAGGCTTCCTCTCCTGCTCCAATTACTGTAACACTCTCGGCATTATCAGGTGCCGCTGTTACTGTTGATTATATAGCATCAGGCGGCACTGCAACAGGTAGCGGGACAGATTATACCTTGTCAAACGGTACTTGTATCATACCTGCTGGCAGCTTAACCGGCACAATAAGTTCTTCCATAGTTAATGATGCAATTACAGAAATTGATGAAACATTTAATGTTACAATTTCAAATCCAACTGGTGCATCATTAGGAGCCACTACTGTTCACACCTATACCATAATGGATAACGATAACGATGGATTTGTTGGTCCGGGTGGTGTTGGAAATTCATCTAATAATATTTTGTGGCTGCGTGGCGATGACATTAGCGGCCTTGCTGATGGAGCAGGTGTTGCTACCTGGGCGGATACATCGGGCAATAATTTTGATTTAACACAAAGTACTGCCGGATTCCAGCCTTTATATAAAACAAGTATTGTTAATTCAAAACCGGTTGTACGTTTTGATGGAAATGACGATTATCTAATAAAGAATCCGTTTGCTGCATTTGCTACCTCCGAAATAACCACTTTTTTAGTTAATAAAAATTCAGAATCTGGCGATGCGCTTTTTTCATATGAATCAGGGGCCAATGAGTTTTTATTATATAGCAGTAACAATGTTGTAATTTACAGAAACGGAGCAACCACTACGAGCGGTATATCACTTGCCGGTGGAGTCTTTAATGTAAGTGGCGTTAGATGGAGAGCTTCTGACGGAGATGTGAAATTGCATAAAAATGGAACTCAATCGTATTCAGCAACATTATCCTCCGGCACTTCAATTACAGCCGGTGGCTCTTTGGTACTCGGACAAGAGCAAGATAGTCCGGGAGGAGGATTTCAAGTTGCACAGGCCCACACAGGAGATTATGCGGAAGTTGCTATTTTCAAAAAGCGATTGAATGATGCACAAATGATTATTGTGCAAAACTACCTTGCTGCAAAATATAATGTGGCAATGGCCTCTAATGATAAATTTACATACGAAGCTACGCACGGAAACGAAGTTGCAGGTATTGGTCGTGTTGACGCAAATAACATGCACCTTGCAGCTCAGTCTGCAAAGATTTTAAAAATTAGCAACGCCAACAGCGTGGATGACAACGATTATTTTTTATTCGGGCATGACAATGGTTCTATTGCATCATGGACATCAACAGACGCTCCAACAGCATCAGGAACAGAAAGACTAGCGCGCGAATGGAGATTTGACAACACGGGAACTACAATGGGAACGGTTACTGTTACAATCGATACTACAAGGTTGCCTGCAAGATCAGCTGGGTATTCAGGTTTCGTTTTGATGGTTGATGGTGATGGCACATTTGCTGCTGGCGCAACACTATATTCACTTGTGCCTATAGGAGGCGGTTTGTTTGAAGCAACTAATGTCACCATTAATGATGGTGATTACGTTGGTATTGCAAGTTGCCAGAATATTACAAAGCAAGATGGAAATTTTAATGACGCCACTACCTGGTTGATTGGAGTTGTTCCTTCAAGTGGGTCTTTGGCAACAATATTAAATACACATGATGTTACGTTAACCAGTAGCCAAAGTATTGGCTCAGTAATTATTAGTGCAGGTGGCAGCCTTAACCTGTCATCCTATACACTTACTCTTACAAACGGTACAATTTCCAATAGTGGTGCATTTACCGCTTCTACGGGTACAGTATGTTATGGCCAAACGGGTGCACAAACAGTTGCAGCATTAACATATTATGGCTTAACAACTGCAGGTTCAGGAACTAAAACATTGGCAGGAAATATTATTATTGGTGGCAATTTGACTATCGGTAGCGGCACAACACTTAACACAGGAACAAACTATTCAATTGACATTGCCGGAAACTGGTTAAACTCCGGTACGTTTACAACCAACAATTCTACTATAACATTTAATGGAAGCAGTGCGCAAAGCATCACGGCTTCCAGCTTAAACGAAACCTTTTATAACCTTGTGGTAAACAACAGCAGCGTAACTGGCATTACCATAAATCAGGATATTACTATAACCAATAGTTTAACATTAACAGATGGAAACATCTATTCAAACTCAGCTGCACTTGTGATAATTAGTGATAATGCCACAGCCAGCTCAGGGTCTTCTTCCAGTTTTGTAAGCGGTCCTATGCAAAAAATTGGTGATGATAATTTCACTTTCCCAGTTGGAAAGGGAACATATTGGGCGCGATTAGGGATGACTACAGTTGGGGGTTTTGCGGCAACAACAAAATTTACCTGTGAGTATTTTACAACTTCAGCCCCATTTAATAACAATCCTGCATATAAGGGGACAGGAGTTGATCATGCCAGTGGAGTGGAGTATTGGGACTTAACTAGAACTTTTGATACAGGTAATGATGCGTCAGCGAACATAACATTGTATTGGGAAAGTAGCACACGAAGTGGAATTACGACTGCGAGCGATCTTCGTGTTGTGCATTTGTCTTCTTCTACAGGTAAATGGGAGGATCAAGGTGGTTCTATTGGCGCCGTACCCGCAAATGGCAGTATTACTTCAACTACCCCTTTTGTGAATTTTAGCCCAACGGCTTTTGGTTCTGCAGGAGGGTCTAATCCTTTGCCTGTTGGATTATTGAATTTTAGGGCGGTTGTAAATTCGGGAAATGGAGTTGATTTGAATTGGACAACAGCCTCAGAAGTCAATAATGATTATTTTACCATTGAGCGTTCTGCTGACGCTATTTATTTTTCTTCGGTTTTGATTGTGAAGGGTAAAGGAAATAGCTCCATAAAATTAGATTACAAAGCCGTTGACAATATTCCTTTAAGCGGGACTTCCTACTATAGACTTAAACAAACAGATTTTGATGGAAAATATACATATTCGAATATCGTTTCGGTTGAGTTTAATGGTAATGGAGCTTTCTTTACTGTATATCCCAACCCAACAGAATTTGGTGATAAACCTCATATAAGATTCAATGTAAGTGAAGCTAAAGACATTTTGGTAGTTGTAAATGATATTAATGGAAAAGAAGTTTTTTCTAAAGTTACAATTGTTGAACAGGGAGACGGTCAAGTTGTTGCAATTGATCCTTCCAATACGTTGCCTGCCGGCGTTTACATTATTTCTGCATCTTCTGAAAATTCGATTTCCCGGCAAAAGCTAATTATCAGGTAAAGCCTTTGTTCCGATTTCATTCTCTTCGACAATTTTTCAATAATGTCAAGATATTAATCTTAGTATTGGTCAAAATCCCCAAATTTAGCCTCATCAAACCCTTCTCCCGAAGAGAAGTAAGTTAATATCTGTTTAAATACCTATTTGGTCTAAGTAATAATAAGTATCGTCTATTGGTTTTATCTACACCTGTAGTTAATAGGTTATCAACACTTTGGTTGATAAAAATTGTTTAGATAAGTGGTAACTTTGTCGTTATATACTACGTATAAGAGCGTGATATGTATGTGAAAAATAATATTGTTGTGAAAACTAATTCAAAGTGCTCGTTATATTTTCTCTTGATTGTAACTGCCCTTTTTGTTCTCAAATCAGGGGCGTTCGCTGCTGATAGAACCTGGGATGGAAGCAGTAGTTCCGCATGGAATACTCCGGCTAATTGGGATTGTAATTGTTTCCCAAGTACCGCTGATAATGTAATAATTGATGCCGGTTCCTATGCAAATGCACCAATTATTAGCGTTAATCCAACAAATAGTGTTAAAGATCTTACAATTCGAAACAATGGATTGCTCACTATAACCGGAGGAACTTCGTCTTTTACAAAAAACTTAATAATTACCACTGGAGGTGATCTTACAATAACAGGAGGTACAGTTAGTATTACTGCTAATTCAACAATAGATGGAGTTGGCTCTACCCTTAACATTAGCGGTACTTTGGCAGGTACTGTTTTTAATATGAATGCAAAGTTAACTATAGGTGGCACCACTGCCGGCCCCGTGGTAAATTTTAGCGGTGGTACATTTAATTATGGCGGAAATTTGCTGCTTGATGGAGCAGGAACAGTCTTTAATATGAGTGATGCCAGCGGTACCAAAGCACTAACCTTATTGGATGCAAATACAACCTCTAAAATAATTATTGGGTCGACTGCAGGCGGAGCAATTTTTAACTTTTCGGGCGGAAGCATAATTCTCGATCACAATTTAGAAATAAATAGCGCCGGCTCTCAATTTAATATGAGTGACGCTACAGGAACGGCCTTAGGTACATCACTTACTGAAACCAGTACATCGAAAATAAAAATGGGTGCTACTTCCGGAGGTGCTTTGTTTGCCTTTTCCGGTGGCAATATTACAATGGACGATGATTTTGAAATTGATAATACAGGAACAGTTTTCAGAATGACGGGTACTCAGGCCTCAACAATATTTAACTTAAATACGGGTGTAGCCGGGACACAGCCTTTTAATCTCGGTACCACAACGGCTGGTGGTGCATTATTTGATTTTCAGGGTGGTTTAATTAATCTAAATAGTACTCTTACTGTTGACAGAACCGGAACTGAATTCAGGATGAGCGGTACTCCGGCTACTACAAGGTTAAATATTACGAATACCTATGGTATACTTGTTGGAACTACTGCCGCCGGAGCTTTGTTTAATTTCTCGGGAGGTGATATCGATATTACTGCAGATCTTGCAATTAATCAAGCGGGTTCAACATTCACAATGAGTGGTACTGCAGCAAATACCACACTTGATATTGCAGCAACTGCCACAAACGGACTTACTGTTTCAACTACAACTGCTGATGCTATTTTTAATCTTTGGGGTGGTACCCTTACACTTGCCGGTGATAATGTAATACTTGACAAGGGCGGGCAGTTCGTTATGAGTTCTGGAAGTCCGGTGTTAAATATTCCGGCTGCAGGAAAAATACAAATTAAAAATACTGCCTCCGGATCGTCAAGCACAACTTTTGACATGAGTACAGGTACTGTGAATAATGCCGGAGCTCTCGAGATAGGTAACGCATCAGACCAGGCCAGTAAGACAAACAGATGTATAATTTCAGGCGGCACCTTCACTGTTTCCGGCACAACTTCCTTTTTGGGGACTAATGCAACTGATATTCCCCAATTGGATATTAGCGGAGGTAGTGTTACGTTAACAGGTGCAGTAGATGCAACTTCTGCCTGCATGAATTTTGATGTGTCGGGATCAGCGGCCGTTACATTTGGAAATGCACTTACAATGGATGGAAGTACTTCACCATATGATCGACTTGATCAAAGTGGAACCAGTACGATTACTTTTAACGGAACCTTCGCATGGACAATTTCCAACGGAGGAGTTTATAGTGCGACCGGCGGAACGGCTATTTTTGGAACGAATGCTACAACCACCACATTAACACAAGCTGGTTCCGCAACATGGCAATTCTTTAGTGTACAAATTAATAATGGTAAAACGCTGGCACAGGGAACGGCAACAGCTTTAAGTGTTGCAGGTAATTGGGATAATAATAATGGCGGTAGCTTTACCGAAGTTGCCGGCACTATTACATTTAATGGAAGTGCTAATAACCAAACTATTGATCCTCCCGCTGGTGGTGAAACATTTTCTCACTTAACGATTAATAATACGTTTAGTGGAGGGATTGTTACTTCAACTGGGGATATTTATATAACAAACGCGAGAACATTAACCATTTCTTCAGGAATTCTCGATATGTCAACTTTTACATTAGATGATGCTTCCGGGTCGGCAAATTTAACAATGACCGGTGGTGGACTTTATCTTGCAAAAGCAGGTGTTACGGTTCCTGAATTGGGCGGAACTTATACAATGAGTACTACGGCAGGTACGGTTAAATTCTATGCCAATGGAAATCAAACGATCAGATGTGCGACCGTCAGCAGCCCAGCAGTGGCTAATTATTTTGATGTGATATTTGCCGGAACAGGGGGTACTAAAACACTCCAGGGAAATATTGTAGTTCGGGGCAGCCTTTATATTCAAGGTACTACACAATTGGATGTGAGCGGAAGTAACAGGCAAATCAATGTCGGTGGAAGTTGGAGTAATACAAGTACACATGCTACTGATCCTTTTGTTCAGCAAAGCGGTACTGTTGTATTTGATCAGGCGGGGGATGTTACAGTTGCTTGTTCATTTGCAGGGGGTGAAACATTTTATAACCTTACTATAGGTAAATCTGCAGCAACTGAAGATGTAACTTTGAGCAATGATTTGAAAATTACCAATCAACTCACGCTCACGACAGGTCACATCAATACATCATCTTCTGCCTATCTTATTCTTGACGTAAGTGCTCCCGCGGTTGCTTCAACAAGCAACAATAGCCACATTGTTGGTCCAATGAAGAAGAATACAAATACAACTACTGCTTTTACATTCCCAATTGGTAAGGGAGGGAACTATCGTTGGATAAAGGTGACGCCCACTTCTGTTGCAGCAACAACTTATACTGCGGAATATTTTTATACCACCCCCGCCTCTAATACAAGTGTGGGAGCCGGCGTTGATCACGTAAGCGATGTAGAGTATTGGAATCTGGACAGATCAGGTGCTGCCAACGCAGACGTTGAATTATCCTGGACCACAAATAGCTATTTGAATATTGGAGTTTATGATGCCGCCGATCTGTTAATTACCCAATGGGATGGTGCTACCCAATGGGTTACCAGAGGGGGTACTGTTCAGGGGGGGAGTACTTCAAGTACAGGCTCAATTTCGGTGAGCGGGCTTTCAACTTTTAATAATCCATTAACATTAGGATCTTCCACTACTGATAACGAGTTAGGCAACGCCAGATATTCTATTGCAGCCGGAGGAAATTGGAATTCAACAGCAACATGGTCAAACCGAAGTGGTGGTACCGGAGGAAAAAGCGTTCCAACGAGTTCAACTATTATGGTAACAATTGAAAGGGGAGCTACTGTAACGGTTGATGTTGCAACAGCACAATGTATAGGTCTTACACTTGGAACTGCCAATGGTGCCGGTACACTTGCATTTAGTAATACTACGAATGACATTGCTGTAACTACAGGTGGAATTATTGTGGCGTCCAATGGTGATATTGAAAGTGCAAACAACGGAAACCTGGTTAGTTCTACCGGAGGATTAACAGTTAATGCTGATATATCTGTTCAGGGTGGCGGCGGCGCATCAGATTATATTTTACAGCTACTTACAACAGCTGGCCAATCTATCAGCGGAACCGGTACTATTCCAAACTTAACTCTTTCTGCCACAACTACAAATACCGGTGCAATTACCGTGTCTGACGTGTTTACAGTTTCTTCAACTTGTACCAATAATGGCACATTTACCATAGGTGGAACTATTGCTGGTGGAAACAACAATCTTGTGAATGGGGCTACCGGTACTATTAATATTACTACCACCACAAATCTGGCAAATACTATAAATTGTGGTACCGCCGGAAATACGGTTACTGTTAATAATGCAGCCGCAATGAATATCAGTAGTATTGCTACAACTTTCCATCACCTGAATATTCAAGGCACACTTGCTAAAAATTCAACTGCTGCAACAAATACCATAAATGGAGATCTCACCATAAGTTCTACCGGAATTTTGGATGGGACAAGCAGAACCTGGAATATTTTAGGTAACTGGGTTAATAATAACACCACTGCAGGTGCCGGCTTTGTTCAGGGAACCAGTACTGTTTCATTCAACGGGACAAGTGCACAAAGTATAAGCAGCAGCAGTAACTTCACGGAGACATTTACAAATCTTACCATCAATAACTCATCATCAACAGGTGTTACTTTTTCTACTCCTGTTATTGTAACAACTGCCCTGACACTTACAGATGGATTAGTTTATACAACCGGAACAAATCTCCTCACCCTAAATGATAATATTACCTGTACATGTACAGGCTCTTCAACAGTTTATGTGGATGGTCCAATAAAAAAGATCGGTGATGATGCGTTTGTATTTCCATTGGGTAACTCAGGAAAATATGCAAGGTTGGGTATTTCGGATCCCGGGGCAAATGCCGCTCAGGAGTATACGGCACAATATATTAGAACGGGGTACGGGGCGTATACAGTGACCTCGCCCATAACAGATGTAAGTCATAGTGAATATTGGACATTATCACAATCAGGCGCTACTGACGATGTAAGAGTAACCTTGTACTGGGAAGATGCTGCGGCAAGCGCAATTGACAATTGTGCCGACCTTACAGTTGCGCATTATGATGGTACGAGTACCTGGGTAAATGAAGCTGCGACTACATCCGGATCATGCATTGGTACAGCATCCGGTTCAGTTACTACAAATGCAGTTGTATCTACATACAGTCCATTTACATTCGGATCTCAATCTTCAGTTTTAAATCCACTTCCGATTCAATTGATTTATTTTGATGCAGTTGAGGATAATAGGAAGGTGAATGTTAAATGGATCACAGCTTCAGAAATAAACAATGATTATTTTACTGTTGAGAGATCATTTGATGGTGTTGATTTTGAAGTACTAACCACAGTAGATGGTGCCGGTAATAGTTCGCAGCAGCGTAATTATTCTACTTTCGATCATTATCCATTAAAGGGAGTTTCCTACTATCGTTTAAAACAAACAGATTTTGATGGAAAATATACCTATTCGAATATCGTTTCGGTTGAGTTTAATGCTAATGGAACCTTCTTTACCGTATATCCCAACCCGACAGAGTTAGGTGAGAAACCTCATATACGATTCAATGTAAGTGAAGCTAAAGACATTTTGGTAGTTGTAAATGATGTTAATGGTAAAGAAGTTTTTTCTAAAGTTACTATTGTTGAAAAGGGGGATGACCAGGTTGTTGCAATTGACCCATCCAATACGTTGCCGGCTGGTGTTTACATTATTTCTGCTTCTTCTGACAATTCCATCTACCGGCAAAAGCTTATTATCAGGTAAAGGTTTTGTTCCGGTTTCATAATCTCCGACATATTTTTCAATTAATGTCAGGTTTTTATTCTATGTCATTCAAGGTTGTTAATATTTGCCGTTATACACAGGTTGTAGTTTAGTAAGAGTATTTGTAAGTAATTTGTTACCAGTCTATTGTATGCTCCCTGTTAAATTACGTAACTTTAGGAATTATTCTTACGTACAACGCTGCGTTTCAAAGGGAATTGGATGAATTTATGAGACTTAGAAACATTTGCATTAGCTTCCTGGTTTGTTTTACTCCATTTGTATTTGCGCAAAGTGGGCCGGGTGGAGTTGGCGACAATACAACTAATAAACTATGGCTAAAGGCGGACGCCAATGTTTATTCAGATGCCGGAACTACTTTAGCGGTAGATGGAAGCCTGGTGCAGCAATGGAATGATAAATCCGGTAACACAAATAATGCCTCGCAGGCAACCTCGGGTAACCGTCCGACTTATAAAACCTCTATAATTAACAGTAAGCCGGTGCTTCGTTTTTCCGGCAATACTTTTATTGATCCCGGGGCATTGGGAATTGCCGGAACAGGATCATTTACTTATTTTGTTGTAGTTGGACTCTCTTCCTATACGGCGGGCGCTTTAA
>JAEUTS010000202.1 GCA_016787005.1 Bacteroidia bacterium | reverse complement strand
TTCTCTTGCTTTTGCTGTCATTGACCGATTCCTCGTTCAACCTTGGCGGGTATAAGTTTAAACGGGTTGATCTGTTGTCCGACATAAAAACCACCGGGCTTTACAGGAGCTCGCCTTTAAGCAGCAGGCTGCTGACAGACTCGGTGATAAGGACGGATAGCATAACACGCGCGACTTTCAAGGCCGATCCGGCTGCTGTAATCGATTTCGGGTCAGATACCCTTCCGGCACTTACACATTTTTTTGAATCACTTTTTCAGACTCAGCAAAAACAGAAAAAAACACGGATCGGTTATTTCGGAGACTCAATGATTGAGGGCGACCTTGTAACACAGGACCTCCGGAGCACTTTGCAGGATACATTCGGGGGCATAGGGGTTGGCTTTATGCCTGTAACGTCGATTGTGGCTGGCTTCCGACAAACTATTTTGCACACTTTTTCGGGTAACTGGCAAACATATACACTGCTTGATCATTCCGCTACTAATCATGTGCTGGGCATTTCGGGTTTCGACTTTGTTCCGGCAACAGTTAGTAGTGCCGATACGTCCAAAACCGGTTTGGGTAGTTGGGTAAAATACAGCGCTGTTTCAAAAAGAAGACTCAACAAGTTTTATAGTGTGAGATTGTTTTACGGATCAGCTAAAGGGCTTTCAAATTATGTAGCAGCAGGAGGACGGAGTTTTCCTCTTGAAGGAACATCGGCAGTTAATGAGTTAGAACTCCTGAAGGGATATCCGGTACAATCTGTGCAGGCAGCTTTTCAGTGCCAGGATAGGGTCAATGTATTTGGTTTTAGCCTCGAAGGCGACAGTGGTGTGTATGTGGATAATTTTTCTTTCCGCGGTAATTCCGGAATGCCCCTCACCAAAATACCGGCGGACGTTCTGTCGGGAATAAATGGTAAACTTAATTATGGTTTGATCATTCTTCATTACGGCGTTAACGTGGTGAACGAAAAAGTAACCGATTTTTCCTGGTATGAGCGCGGTATGACGGAGGTGGTCAATCATTTGAAGGCCGCGATGCCAAACACAAGCATACTTATTATAAGTGCCGGCGATAAGAGTATCCGCAGGGAAGGTGAATATGTAACGGATCCCTCTGTGCCATTAGTGATCGATGTGCAAAAGCGTGTTGCACAAAAAACCGGTGTGGCTTTTTGGAATTTGTATGAAGCGATGGGTGGCTATAATTCCATGGTAAAGTGGGTGCAGGGCGATACAGTTCTCGCGAACAAGGATTATACACACCCGAATTTCAGGGGAGCGAAGAAAATAGCTGACTTATTGTACAAACATTTAATGACAGAATATAAAACGTATGTTCGGAAAAGAGTATAAAGATCTTATGTTCCGGGTTCAAGGTTCAAGGTTCAAGGTTCAAGGTTTGTTCTTCTCTTTGATCTCATGTCTCACATCTAACGTTTTGTTAGCCCAGGTTAGCCTTGATTCTGTTCTTCCTAAATATCCGTTCATTGTAGTTGATTCAAATATTGTTTACAACGACAGTGTTGCCCTGCAGCCATTTTACGAAAAGCTATTGCAGCTACAAAAGACCAAAGAGGGCCGGGTGAATGTTGTTCACATTGGTGATTCGCACATACAGGCCGATCACTTTTCAGGAAAGCTGAGGCAGGATCTTCAGTGCGATTTTGGAAATGCCGGAAGGGGATTTGTATTCCCCTACCGTGTGGCAAAAACAAACGAACCGATCAGCTATAAAACTTCCACCAATGTTGCCTGGCAGTACAAGCGCAATGTGTTTCCGGAACAGCCGCTTCCTATTGGTATAGGCGGGATAACAATTGAAACAGGCGATACGGCCGCTGAGATAAAACTCACGGTCAAAGACCAGGGCGGACTGGATTACAGTTTTACAAAACTTACACTGTTTCACGACAGGAGTGAGGAGAATTTTGATTTCGCCATTTATGATTCATTGTACAATGAGATCGGGTATATAAACAACTCAGTTGCCGGTGAAAATAAATACACCAGTATTTTAACATTTGACAAACCTTACCGGAACATTATCATTAAATCATGCCCGCGTAATACTTCTCAAACCTGCGCGCAAATATTCGGCATGCTGCTTGAAAATGATAAGCCAGGCATTTTATATAATATGATTGGTGTGAATGGAGCTGAGTACAGGCACTATACCCGATCCCAGTATTTTGTGGAACAACTTCCGCTGTTGAAACCCGATCTCGTTATCATTTCTTTAGGTACGAACGAGGGCTATACGGCCGCTTTTGATAAGGATAAGTTTTACAGTAATATAGATACGCTGGTGACTGCTGTCAGGAAGGCTAATCCCGGTGCAGCTTTCCTGCTCACTACACCCGGCGATTCATTCAGGCGAACACGTAAAGGGAGAGTGAAAAATCCGGATATGCTTGATGCCAGAAATACAGTTATACGGTATTGTAAGAATAATAACCTGGCTTATTGGGACCTATACGCTGTTATGGGTGGCTACGGGTCGATGGCTCAATGGTATAAATCCAAGCTTACAGCAAAAGACCGGCTTCATTTTGGCGCGCGCGGATATATGATTCAGGCCGGATTAATGTATAAGGCTATTATTGCGAAGTATAACAAGTATGTTGAAAAAGGGAAATAGAGCGTGAACATCAACTATCATAAAATACTAGAACAGCTTACATATAATGCGAAAGATCCATTGTTGTTCAACAGCGGCTTTTTTTTGTTTTTCATTTTCATATTTTTCTTCTTTTATCAATTCCTGTACAAAAGGAAATTAGCAAGGGTAATATATTTTACCATTTTTTCGCTGTATTTCTTTTATAAGGCCTGCGGCTTTTATGTTTCGCTGATCATCTTATCAGCCATAATTGATTTCAGCTTATCAAACTTGATTTATAAAGTCAATTCACCGGGTAAAAAGAAAGCGCTTTTGTTTTTCAGTGTGATCATCAACCTGGGGTTGCTTTGTTATTTCAAGTATACCGATCTGTTCATCGGTATCATTAATGACGCGCAGTTGGGACGGCTTGATCCGCTTAATCTTGTGTTACCAATAGGTATTTCGTTTTACACATTCGAAAATTTAAGTTACACGATCGATGTGTACAGGGGGCAATTCAAGCCCGTAACAAGTTTCCTTGATTATTTATTTTTTCTTTCCTTTTTTCCAAAGCTGGTGATGGGGCCTATTGTAAGGGCGTCCGACTTTGTTCCGCAGATACGCCAGGACATTCTCGTAACGCAACAGGATATTGGCAGGGGCCTGTATCTTATACTGGGCGGACTCTTTAAAAAGATCGTGATATCCGATTTTATTTATGTCAATTTTGTACAGTACATTTTTGATGATCCTGCCCGCTACTCAGGCATTGAGTGTTTATTCGGTGTGTATGGTTATGCCATGGTTATTTATTGCGATTTTTCGGGATATTCCGATATGGCGATTGGTATGGCGCAATGGATGGGTTTTAAAATTCCAGTGAACTTCGATCTGCCTTACCAGTCATCAAGCATTACTGAATTCTGGCGCAGGTGGCATATTTCACTTTCCTCGTGGTTGCGGGATTACCTGTATATAGCGCTGGGAGGTAATAGAAAAGGAAAAATACGTTTATACATAAACCTTATGCTCACGATGCTGCTTGGCGGCCTGTGGCATGGTGCCAGCTTAAAATTTGTTTTATGGGGAGCGATGCACGGAGTGGCTTTAGCGATTGATAAGATGATTGGGGATATTAGAAAAAGAGTTCAAAGTTCAAAGTTCAAAGTTCAAAGTTCGGATTCTGTAACGGATCAAAAAATCCTTAATCCTCAATCCCCAATCCTAAATAAGTTCTGGCAAATCTTAGGCATCATCTTCACCTTTCATTTCGTTTGTTTGTGCTGGATATTTTTTAAAGCGAACACGTTCGATGATGCGATTATCATTATCCGGCAGATCACCGGCAACTTCAATGGTAAAGCATTTATTCCTATGATGCAGGCCTACACC
>JAEUTS010000189.1 GCA_016787005.1 Bacteroidia bacterium | reverse complement strand
ACATACGATAGTGATTCATTAAAACGTTGGAATAAAAATACAGGTGCATATATTACCGGCATACATGTCTCTCCCATTGCCCCAAAATATAGTACTGGTGGCAGCATCCAGATATATTGGGGAGGCCTTTCAGTCGACGAGTGCGATAATATTTATGTGGGATTTCACAACTCTATAAAAGTTTACAATTCGTCTTTATCCCTTATCAATACACTGGCATTGCCTGACACCGTTTATGATGTAAAATTGGGGCCAAACAATAAATTATATGCCTGTGGAAGAAACTTCGTAAAGGAAATGAACACTTCCGGGAATAACATTACCGTATCAATGACTCAAGCTCCTGCAGCAGGATGTAATGCATGTAATGGAACTGCAAGTGTAAGTAACACTCTTTCCTGCGGAGCAAATGCTTCAAGTTTTAATTACTCATGGAGCACAACTCCTGTGCAAACTACGCAAACGGCAACAGGTCTTTGCCCGGGAAATTACACAGTCACACTCACCACCAGTTGCCACATAAGTTTCACAGGCACCATAACAGTAACCGGAGGACCGGGAACAATATTAACTACTACATCTTCCACCTCATCGGGTTGCAGCAATAATAATGGCACTGCTACGGTAAGCCCAAGCGGAAGCAGCGGCATATATACATTTATCTGGAGTAATGGGCAGACTTCTCAAACGGCGACAGGCTTATCTGCTAATTTATATACAGTTACAGTGACTGATGGAACCTGTTTCTCGGTTGCAACTGTCATTGTAAAATCTGCTCTTAGTTTAGCCACAATAACTCCTTCGTATTTACCATGCAATAATGGAGGTAACGCAACAGCAATAATAAGCAACGGTACAAGTGCACCTTTTACGTACAATTGGAGTAACGGAGCATCAACAATTACAAGTTCAACAACTAACCAGGTGAGCAATTTGCCTATAGGCACTTATACAGTCACAGTTACAGACAACAATGGCTGTACTACCAGTCAAATTTTTAGCATTAATTCAAATCCATTAACAATAAATGTACAAACTCAAAATATTACATGCACCATTGATGGAAGTGCAAATATTGGTGTAACCACCGGAGTCGGACCCTTTTCATACAGTTGGAGTAACGGTTTTAACGGATCATCCTTCTCGGGACTTGCCCAAGGCAATTACACTGTTACAGTTACTGATGGCGGTGGATGCACAGCTACCAAAACATTTACTATTACCGGCGGAGTAAGCCCGGCAAATGCTTCATTCACTGTATCACCGGGGGGAACAATTTGCAGCGGAACTACAGTAAATGTGACTCATACCGGTTCTGCCGGTACGCATAATTGGATCATTACTCCCGGAAGCACTTTATCAGGAACAACAACCAATTTTTCATACACTTTTTTAAGTGCCGGGTCTTATAGTATAAGCCATGATATTACAAACGGAGGTTGTAAAAATACAATAGTGGCAATTGTAAATGTGAGCAGTTGTAACGGGCCAACAGTAACTGCCACCGGAAATTCAGTGTGCCCCGGCTCATGTGCTGCCGTTAGTTCTAATCCCGGGAATGGAACCAGTCCGTATACTTATTTATGGAGCAATGGTTCAACCACGCAAAATATAACTCCATGCCCTGCATCTACTACAACATATACACTAACGATAACGGATGCCGGAGGAAAAACTGCCACAACTACTGCCTTGGTCACGGTTAATCCCCCACTTAGTATAACAAGCAACTCAACAAGCATAAGTTGTAACGGAGGTGCGAATGGCACAGCAACTGTTACTCCCGGAAGTGGCACATCCCCTTTTGTATATAATTGGAATAACGGGCAAACTACGCAAACGGCTACAGGTCTCTCCACGGGCAACTATACTGTAACCGTAACCGATTCCAAAACCTGCACTGCAATTACTACCATAGCGATAGTTTCACCCCCACCTTTGACCGCAATATTTACGAAAGGCACAGCCAATTGTATCATTTGCGGCTGTAAAGAATGGATTATGGTAACAGCAGCCAATGGAACAGGGCCATATAATTATTCCTGGCCCGATGGCTATGGTAAAAGATATCAGAATAAACTTTGTCCTGGTAATTACACAATAAACATTACCGATAAAAACGGATGTAGCGTGAATACTACAGTTAGTGCGCCCTAAAACAGATTTGTAATTAATTATAAAGATTAGAAATTTAAAGCCTAAGCCGCATCTTAAACTTCTCCAAATGAAAAATATCAAATTAACCTTACTTGTTTTCTTAACTATTACAACTTATTACTCCTTCTCCCAGCTTAAAGCTAACCGTTTGGATTCAGAGAGATCGCAAATGACTTCTCTTCACACTAATGGCATGATGTTCACTGAAAACAAAGGGCAAATTGTTGATATGGAACAACACCTGCGACCCGATGTATTATTTAAAGGTGATGATGGTGGAGCTGATGTCTATCTTCGTAAAACCGGGATCAGTTATGTATTGAGCGATCTTGGTAAAGTCACTTACCAAATAGAAGAACGAATGGAAGATCTGGTCAAATCGGGTAAAATAACACGAGAACAGGCTCCGGCAAAGAAACGTGAACTGGTAGAACAACAAACATTGAGACTTCACCGAATAGATGTTGATTTTGTTAATTGTAATTCCAACACAACGGTTCAAACAGCTGATCAGGCAGAGGGGTATGCAAACTACTATTACGCCCATTGCCCTCGTGGCATTACACATGTACTCTCCTATAATGAAGTACTTCAGAAAAATATTTATCCGAACATTGACATAAAATATTACGGGGGAAAAGAGCATGGATTAAAATACGACATTGTAGTAAACCCGGGCGGCAATCCTAACCAGCTAAAATTAAATTACAGTGGAGCAAATGAATTGAAAATTACAGATTATAAATTAAAAATTAAAACGAGTGTTGGAGAACTTGGCGAATACATACCAAAGGTTTATCAAAATATTAATGGGCAAATTGTGGATGTAAAAGCAAAATATGTACTTAATGGAACAGTTGTGAACTTTGAATTTGGAACCTGGAACCATGAATTTCCTTTGATCATCGACCCCTGGGCTACCTATTTTGGTGGAAGTGGAACAGAAAATTTAACACCGGGTATTTCAACCGATGCTTCAGGCAACGCTATAGTTACCGGACAAACAGCTTCCGCGAATTTACCTGTTACCGCAGGAGCTTATTTAACAACCTTATTGAGTACAAACAATAATTATTTCGCTAAACTAAATCGGGCTACGAGTGGCCGGATGTATGTTACATATCTTTATTTACATTGTTATATGCCGGATATAGTTGGCGATGCGGCAGGCAATACTTATATTTCCGGCGATGACAACAATACTCCTTCCGTTGCAACCTTTGCGGCAGCCGGGAATGTGAGCTATCAACCTGCATTTGGCGGAGCAAGTGATGCCCGGCTTTTAAAGTTTAATTCGGCAGGCGTGCTTGTCTGGGACACCTATTATGGCGGCAGCGGCAGCGAAACAAATATTAACATCGCAACAGATGGAACTAATGTATATATATGCGGATCTACGTCTTCGACAACCAGCATAGCCACTGCAGGAGCCTACAAGCTGTCAGGTACTATTTTTGTGGCCAAGTTCCAACCCAATGGGGCCTTACTATGGGCAACCTATACGAATGCAGGCAGAGGAGCCGGGGGTTCTTTCCACAGCCTTGCCTGTGACATGGCATCCGGTGCAATATTTCTTTTTGGTTCAAGTGTAGGGGTGCAGGTTGAAAAGCTCAGTTCAACAGGCGCCCAATTATGGATCAATGATTATAAAGGAACCGGTGCAGGCGGCCAAATCATGAGAGCTATTGGAGCTGATCATGCAGGTAACGCCATTATTGTTGGTGAAACATCTAATTCAAGCGGCATTGGCACCGCAGGCACCCAGCAGCCATTTATGTGGCCAATCAACAATGGCCAATCAGGCTATCACGACGTTTATATAATAAAAATAGCCGGCAACGGGAATAAATTATGGGGAACTTACCTGGGTGGAAGCCAGGGTGAAATACCCATGGCTGTAGATGCTGATAATGATAATAATATTTATGTATGGGGAGAGTTCGAAGACGCCTGCGCCGATGATTATCCGATGAGTAGTTGTGCTTACCAGCCTGCTTGTGGAGGAAATGAAGACTGCTTTATTGCAAGATATAGCCCGAATGGTATGCAGCTTTGCATAACTTATTTAGGAGGAGCTGGTCAGGATGAGGCTTGTGAAGCAGGAGGGGATCTTGTTGTTTATCAAAACGACTTGTATGTATGTGGTGGTACAGGAGGGGCTTTTCCCGTAACAACAGGCGCTTCACAAACAGTGTTTGGTGGTCCGGCTACTAACAATCCAACTCAAATGATAGGCGGGGACGCCTTTGTCGCCAAACTATGCATTAACCTTTGTGAATCAAAAGTAATGGGAGTAGATTTTACTGCAAGTAATCTGGTTGCCTGTGTTAACTCACCTCTTACTTTCACTCCTGGCGTAACCAATACATGTGATACAACAGGGTACCGGTTTTTGTGGACATTTTCGGGAGGAACTCCCGCCACTTCCACAGCAAGAAACCCATCTGTGACATTTCCAACCAACGGAAATCATGATGTGAAACTAAAAGTAATCACTCCCTGCAAAGCAGACAGTATTACAAAATCAAGCTTTATCAATATTACACCCTGTACTATCAGCGCTGCTATTACAGGACCAAACATTTGTTCGGGATCGTGTGCAACCATTGCTACTAATGTGTTAAGCGGTACTCCGCCGTATACCTACACCTGGAGCACGGGCGCAACCTCCCCTACTATTTCAGCTTGTCCTTTGACATCAACTTTTTATACGGCTACTATCAAGGACAATACAGGATCAAGTACAATTGTTACAGCTCCTGTAACGGTTTCAAACATTAGTCTTATAATAACATCAACTGCCGTATCATGCATACTGAATAATGGCACTGCCACGGCAACAATAACAAACGGCATAGCCCCATATACGTATTTGTGGAGCAATGGTCAATCCACCCAAACAGCTTCAGGCCTTGGCCCGGGAACATATACTGTTACAGTAACAGATGCGGCCGGATGTGTTAAAACCGCCTCTGTTACAAATTCTGCCATTTTATTGAATTCCTCCAGTCAGAATATTACTTGTACTTTAACCGGTATGGCCACTGTGGCAGCTATTGGGGGCACTGCTCCATTTGCGTACAACTGGAGTAACGGGCAGGTGGGAGCTCAAACTATTTCGGCTACAACTCCGGGCGGGTATACAGTTACAGTAACTGATGGCAATGGATGTACTTCAACAAGAACATTCAATATAACAGGCACCAGCCCTGTTTCCGCTTCATCTACGGGCCCAACCTCTGTTTGCCTGGGCTCACCCGTTTGTTTTACAAATACCGGATCAACAGGTTCGACCTATTCCTGGACAACTACTAATGCAACCGTTGTTTCAGGAGCCACAACCAATTTTTGTACAACATTTTTATCAGCAGGCACATACAGCATTAACCATTTGGTTAGTAATGGCACTTGCAGCTCAACGGAAATAAAAACTGTAAAAGTAAATAATTGCTCGGCCACTCCTACTGTAACTGCCACTGCAAATACTATTTGTCCGGGCTCATGCGCCACAATATCATCTGCTCCTGCAGGTGGCACAGCCCCTTACACCTATTCATGGAGTACAGGTGTAACAACACAAAACATAAGCCCCTGCCCGGTTTCTACTACTACCTATACAGTTAAAATTACCGATGCCGGTGGGGCTACCGCTACTACTATCGCCACAGTTACAATTAACCCGGCAGTTAACATTACAGCCGTACCTACTGACTTAACCTGTAACGGAAGCACAAATGGCAGTGCAATAGTTAACTCTGCAGGCGGATCGCCACCATTTAACTACAACTGGAGTAACGGACAAACCACCCAAACTGTTACAGGTCTTTCCGCAGGAAATTACACTGTTACAGTTACCGATTCCAAAAACTGTACGTCTACAACTTCCACAGTAATAAATAGTCCTCCACCTTTAACCGGAGTATTCGCCAAAGGCACTAATAACTGTAGTGGTTGTGGTTGTAAAGAATGGATAATGGTGGGTGCAACTGGAGGTACAAGCCCTTATACATATACCTGGCCGGATGGATATAGTAATAGATACAAGAATAGCCTTTGCCCGGGAATATATGCCACCAATATTAAAGACAAGAATGGTTGTAGTATAAATGTCAGTCTCACTGCTCCATAACCGGCTTTAGTTTCGGACATTGGCACAGGTAAACCAACAGCCTGGCTACATCAAACAAAAGTCAACTGACAATTTTTCCTGCCTTTTCTTTAACAATTTCTGCAAATGACCGATTCTCTATTTTACTATTGAGCCAGGAAACAATATCAAAATCAGGCGGATCACTTACAACAAGTGGATTCTTCTTCCTGATCATGAGCAGGTCTCTTTTTGTGTCTGAAAAAAGAGTGGTAATACCTTTGTTATTACCAGATGACAGATTCAAATTTACCAGCGCATGAAACAGATCCAGAAGTCTTACCTCGTATTCGTTGAACTTTTGCTTAAAACCGGCGCCACGATACAAAGACCGAATAATGCTTGATAAAAGGTCAAAATTCTGCAACTCATAATGAACGACAAGATTGAGAATGGTAAGTGACCTGATGTGGCTATCATACAACCTAGTGGCAGGATTATTGAATTCCATATTATTCCAATAAAGAGCAGTCCTGAAATCACCCAATCCTAAATAAACAAGAGAAAAATTAAAATAAAAAAACAACTTATAAAGTTCACTTATCCCTTTGTCATACTTTTTGATAATATCATTGATCACATTGACCACACCCAACGCTTTATCAAACTCTCCATTATCAATATACAATTTGAGTTCGAAAACATATGTGGATTGAAAAACCAATGTATGAATATAAGAATGTGATTCATTAAGGGTGCCAGCGAATGATCGCATAATGTTTATTCCACTTCGCAGTTCATTGTACTTTCCCAATCGCCTGCAATTCAACATGTGATTATTAAGAGATCCGACATATCTGATTGGCGAAAAATGGATTTGCTCCGGATTGCTTTCCATCAACAGAATAATTTTTTTTGTATAACGATAACTGTTTAAATGTTCCTCATTCCTGCTATAATAAAAATCATAGGCTTTATACCTGTAAAATGCTTCATTAAAATTTTCACCCTCCTCTTTATCAGAAAAAAAATCGGTACGGTTTAATTTCTTAAAAAGTTCCTTTGTCTCTTTACGTCTGAATGCATCCGACTTGTAAGGGATGGAAAGGAATTTAAAACTTATATTTTTATACATTCTCACCCTGGCCATCCTGTCAATAATCAAATCTTCTTCCCTGATTATTTTTTCAGTCTTCTCAACAAGTGAACCACTTTGCAACTCAACATTATGAATAGTTATCTTTTCCCAATCCAATAATTGCAGCAAAAGCTCATTGAGATCGTATTTTTTCGCGATCCGCTTTGCTTTTAAAATTATTTCAAAGCACTGATCATGCAGATTCCTGTCGTATAGAATTTTTATGTAATGCAGCTGTTCTTTTACCTTTTCTGCAACATTATCATGGAACAAATGAAGACTCTTGAGTATCATATTATATAAATACAACTTGGCCGCAGAAAACTGTTTGGCCAATGGTGTATTTACCAATTTCCCATAAACCAATGATTCATCATACTGCATTATTTTTCTACTCCTTTTTGAACTTTGTTTTTCAATAGCATCAAAAAGAATGATCGATTGCTTCGCCTCTCTTGAACCGCTTTTAGCAGCGAATAATTTAAAATACCTTTTCTCCGACTTACTTAGCGATCTGATGAGCAAAAACAGGCTCTGATTTTTATTCATTAGAAACAATATAATTTAAATATTTAATATATTGAATATCAATATATTAAATATTATTTTGTACTATAGAAACATAACAAATGTACAAAAAAGTTCATTGAATTATAAGATGTAATTATTACATTAGAGAACCTGTAAACTTCCATAGAAATGCCCAAAAAAATACCCGGGTCAATCAACCTGCTTCTGCACTATAATTTTCGATTTATTGTGTATACAGCTTTCTTTATATTTCCACTCTCTTTCACCTGTCTTTTAGCACAAATACCTACTCCATCAATTCAAGGAAGTTCGGAGGCTTTACATTCAAGTCTCAACTCATCGGATCCTATGCGTGGAAATGGTATGAGTTTCACACCCAACAAAGGCCAGTTTGTGGATATGAATAAGCAACAACGTCCCGATATTTTATACAAAGGCGAAGGTGCTGGCGCAGATATTTATTTAAGAAAAAGCGGAATAAGTTATGTATTGAGCGACGCCAATGAAACATGGCACAAAATACATGAGGCGATGGAAGAAAAAGAGAAAACACATGAGATGACCTATGAGGATAAAAAGGTATTTACAGAAGCTATGATGAGTAAAATGCTTATGAAAATACATCGTATTGATGTGGACTTTGTCGGTGGAAATAAAAATCATGAAACAATTACTTCCGATCAGATTGATGGGTATACAAACTACTATTTAGGCCACTGCCCCCATGGAATTACGAATGTTAATTCCTACAACCGCATTATCGCAAAAAATATTTATCCGAATATTGATGTGGTATACTACGGTGGAAAGGAAAAAGGATTAAAATATGACATCGTTGTAAATCCGGGCGGAGATCCCAATCAGATAAAATTAAAATATAACGGAGCGGAGGATGTGGAAATTAAAAATGAAAAATTAATAATTAAGAATTCAATTGGAGAGATGGTAGAGCAACTGCCTAAGGTGTATCAAAATATAGAAGGAAAAATTGTTGACGTAAAGGCAGTGTATAAACTTGAGCATTTATCAAATAACGATGTGATTGTTCATTTTTCATTTTCAATTTTTAATCCTTCATTTCCTTTAGTGGTTGATCCCTGGGCAACGTATTACTCCGGCGGGGGTGCCACTTTTACCATCGGTACCGGGTCAGGGGTTGCCGCTGATGGAGCGGGCAGTGTAATAGTGACCGGAAATACCAGCACCGGTGATTTTCCAGTGAGTCCAGGTGCTTTTCAAATGACTCCAGCAAGCCAGGGCGAAGCTTTCCTGGTAAAATTCAATGTGTCGGGAACAAGAGTTTTTGGAACTTATTTTGGAGGAAATGCGGGTGATCAGGGATTTGGTATGGCTGCGGATGGGAACAATGATATATTAATATCTGGTGTAACTGCATCTACAAACTTTCCAACAAAAAACCCGGGCGGAGGAGCGTATTTTCAAAGTGCTATGGCTGGAAATGGAGATGCATTTGTTGCCAAATTTAGTCCTGCAGGGTTACTTATTTGGTCTACACTCTATGGTGGAAGTGGAAGCGATCAGGGTATTGATGTAATTGCTGATGGAGCCAATAATGTTATATTGACAGGGTCTACAGCATCAACCAACCTTCCAACTCAAGTCCCTTATCAGGCTGCATTGAGTGGAACACAGGATGCATTTGTTGCTAAATTCAATAGCGGGTGCGTGCGACAATGGGCAACTTATTACGGTGGAACTTCTACAGAAAGTGCCTATGGGGTAGCGTGTGATGCGGGTGGCAATGTTCATTTTACCGGGAATACAGCTTCAACTGACTTTCCCGCAATTGCAGCTTTTCAGGGTGTTGCTGGTGGTGGAGGGGATGCATTTATTGTAAAATTAAATGGGGCAAACGGCTTGCCATTATGGTCAACCTATTATGGAGGAACTTTAGCTGAATGGGCTTATGGTGTAGCTGTTGATACTCCGGGGAACTGCATTATTGTTGGCAATACACAATCTGCAAATAACATAGCAAGTGGAGGGGCTAATCAAATTGCCAATGCAGGAAACGGAGATGGCTTTGTGGTCAAATTTAATACAGCAGGAGGCCGCCTGTGGGGCACCTATCATGGTGGAGTAAATGCTGAAGTTACCGGGGGTTGCGCAGTTGATAACAAAAACAATATTTACTGGTATGGTGAAGTAGAAGACGAAAAACCAAACCCCAGTTGGATAAGTGTCTGTGCCTACCAAAACACATATAATGGAGCAGAAGATCAACTGATATCAAAATTTGATCCCAGTGGTAAACTTCTCTGCACAACAGCTATTGGTGGACCTGGGGAAGAAGATTTTGACGGAGGTTCTGTCGCACCGCATTTTGATATTGCTGTTTGGGATCCTTATCTGTACATCTCTGCGCATGTCCGGCAAGGTGGCTATCCGGTTTCTCCCGGAGCATTTCAAACCATAAACAGAACCCCGGCAAAAGGTGAAAATGATATTTTTATCAACCAACTCTGCATGAATATTTGTCAGCAACAATTCTTAGGCACAACTGCTACTGCCAACAAAACGATTGTATGTCCCAATACTCCCATTTCATTTTCATCCTCCGTTTACAATGCCTGCGATACAACCGGATTAAGATTCAAATGGACATTTACCGGTGCTACACCTTCTTCATCAACTGTCTCAAACCCGGTTATCTCATACAGCACTCCCGGTTTCTATTCCGTCAAACTTGTTGTCTCTACTCCCTGTCAAAAAGATTCTGTACTGAAAACAAATTATATCATCGTGAACCCCTGTACCATTAATGCTACAGCATCTACGTCTACTATTTGCTCCAGCACCTGTACAAATATTACAGCCGCCGGATCCAGCGGTACTGCTCCCTATACCTATAGCTGGAATACCGGTGGGACCTCCGCAACCGTGAATGTTTGTCCGGCAACTACTACTGATTACACCGTTATGGTTACTGATGCTTCAGGAAATTATGCTGCTACAACCACAACTGTCTTTGTGCATCCCCTTTTATCAATGACTTCTACAAGCACT
>JAEUTS010000182.1 GCA_016787005.1 Bacteroidia bacterium | reverse complement strand
ACACAAATCAAAAAATGTTCAGTAAGTTTGTACACCTCATCCGTCTCGGCTCAGCCGAGACACCTTCTCCATTTTGGAGAAGGGAAATGGTAAAAAAAATATTCGTGAACATAAAAAAAAACATACCAAACGCCATAACCTGCCTCAATTTACTTTGCGGGTGCATGGGGATCATTTTCGCTTTGAAAGGAAACACCAATTTGCTTTACGCTTCGTATTTTATCGGGCTGGCAGCTATTTTTGACTTCCTTGATGGATTTGTGGCCAGGCTATTAAAGGTTCATTCCGAAATAGGCAAGCAACTTGATTCGCTGGCCGACATGGTTACCTTTGGGGTGTTGCCGGGCATCATCATGTTCCAGTTGATTTGTAAATTGGAAGGCAAAGCAAGCCCTATTGCATTTATTGCTTTACTGATCCCGGTTTTTTCGGCAATCCGATTAGCTAAATTTAATATTGATACACGGCAATCCGATTCATTTATCGGTGTTCCCACTCCTGCAACCGCAATATTGGTAGCTTCTTTGCCTGTTATACACGTCATATATAATCTTAATTTGCTCCTCGACAAACTGCACCCTCAACAGCCAGGCACACACTCATTTATTATTAAGGTGTCTTTACTGCTGTTTCACACGTATTCACTGGTTGGCATAACTATACTCATGTCATTTCTAATGGTTTCAGAACTGCCACTCTTTGCCCTCAAATTCAAAAACTTCAGCTGGACCGATAACAAAATAAGATTCATTTTTTTAGGACTAAGCCTTGTAATGCTTATTGCAATTAAGTTGATTGCTGTTCCTTTCATAATTGTCTTATATATTCTGTTGTCTGTTGTAAATAACCTTTTCAAAAAAGCAGCATAAATGTATTTACGCTTCGCTTTTTTTCTATCCGTTTTAGCCGGAACACTTTGTGCCCAGCAAACCTGCCTGCCGACAGGCACGGAAAACATTCCGTTAAGCCATGATGCAGATTGGCTGTATAATTTTATTGATAACAAAAATCCAGACCAACAATCCATCCACACAGGGTTTCGGCCCATTGTTGAAAATGCCAATAAACATCTTTTAAGCGAATACAGTTTCAGAAATTCTATTGATTTAGGGAAACAACTTGACTCAACTTATACTCCGCCGCCGCGTGCTAAATTTCTTAAACGAAAATTAAAACAGGAAAGCTTAATCATTGTTAACGATACCTCCGCTAAATTTCATCTGACCATTGACCCCTTATTTAATTTTCAATTTAACCGATCAAACGACAATTATCTTATCGCATCGCTTTACACAAATACAAGAGGTTTTATTGTGAGAGGCGATATTGGCAAAAATTTATCATTCGAAAGTTCGTTTTATGAGAATCAATCTACATTTCCAACATACATTACCGCTTATGCTGACGCGTTCAAAGTAATTCCCGGACAGGGCCGCTGGAAAAAATTTAAAACCAACGGATTTGATTACGCCATGGCTTCCGGCTATTTGTCATATACTCCCTCTAAATACATCAACCTGCAGGCCGGCCATGGTAAACATTTTGTCGGCGACGGCTATCGTTCCCTTTTATTGTCAGACAATTCATTCAATTATCCCTACCTGCGAATCACAACAACAGTTGGAAAGATACAATACACTAACAGCTATGCTGTTTTTATTAATCTGAATAACAGCAGTTCATTAACATCATCAAACAGTGAGCCGCTGTTTCAGAAAAAAGCTGCAAGTTTTCAGCACCTTAGCTGGAATATTCACAAACGCATACAGTTTGGCTTGTTCCAGGGCATCATTTGGGAAGCCTCTGACAAGCAAAACAGGCAAAATTTAAATCTCAACTATTTCAACCCCGTTATTTTTACCAATGCACTTGTTTATTCACTCAACAATACAAATAATGTATTATTAGGTTCCCTGCTGAAGGTAAAATTTTTCAAAAACTCTTATCTATATGGGCAATATGCTTTGGATGGGTCGGATGTAAAAGGCTCAGTATTTAACAAACAAGGTTTTCAAATCGGGTTTAAAATGTTCGACCTGATGAAAATAAAAAATTTGAATGCGCTATTCGAGTATAACCAGGTAAGGCCTTATACTTACGCGACGATCAATCCGGATCAGAATTACTCCCATTACAATCAACCTTTGGCACATCCGCTGGGAGCAAATTTTAAAGAGTTTACAGTTATTCTAAATTATCGCTACAAGGACCTGGTGTTCAGAACTAAAATAATAAATGCATTAGTTGGTGTTGATCAGCCTGCAAATAATGTCGGCCTTTATCAACCTACACCCTATCATGGAATATTCCCGTTTTTACCGCCATCAGCCGGTTCGGTTGGAAACAATATTTTTAACTCTGATTATTACGCAGTAAATGGAATAAATTCTACCAACAACTACCAAAACCAGGGCAAAGTATTAACTATTTACAACCTTGATGTTTCACTTGGATATCTTGTGAATCCAATTACGAATATGCAATTCCTGATGGGCGTAAACTATAGGAATGATGAATTTTAT
>JAEUTS010000143.1 GCA_016787005.1 Bacteroidia bacterium | reverse complement strand
GAACATGGCAATGATGCCGCCAATAGTAAGCCCATACATCACATGTCTGAAAGGTTCATCGTTCTGAAAGAGCGCGACAGTTGAAACAAAACCTACCAGCAAAAGAATACCTCCGATCAATACAACTGTTGTCCCGGTTTTTCTTCTTTTTTTATGACGCAGGACTTTTATTTTTTTAAGGGTATCCGCTACCTGGGCTTCGTTTGCACCGAGCTTGCTTATTTTTGAGGCTATTGTAGCATCGTCTATGCCTGCTGTAAATAACCTTTCTGCTTCCCTGAGGTAAGCATCTTCACTTGTTTTGTTGTCCATTATAGAGCTATGTTATGATTTTTCAAGCCCCACTGATCGTTCAGGACAATTATAAGTGCTTTAGGTAAATAATTAAATGATATTGCTCAGGATTAAGGAAGTCATGTGTTATCCGATTATAAATATAAATTAGTCCTTTTTTTTTGACTTCACTCTTTATCTTATCGTTCTCCAAAGGAGAGAGAAACTGTGGATTAGTTTATATTTATAATTGGCATTATTTCCTGTTATCACAAGCCCGAAGGGCTTGAATATGATTATCCCCCGATGAAATCGGGGGTGTTAGAAGTGACGGTGTACCACAACCCTGAAAGGATTGAATATATTAATACGGAGGTGTTCAACCCTTTCAGGGTTGTGGTATTATTATGCATGTTTTCCTCCGGTTTCACCGGAGGTTATTACATTCAAGCCCTCCGGGCTTAACAATACGGTAATTTAGGGGTAAAGAAAAATAAATATAGCGACTTCTCAAAAGCTGTTGGAAATAAGTACCTATTTACCGGAAAAATATTTATCCAAAGAAAGGCCTCCTGGACCGGCAAGTAATATGGTAAACATAACCGCCGCATACGCAAACGACATTTCCCCATCTCCGAAAACTTCTCCACCGTGGCCGGCCAGCCATGCCACCAGCATGGTAAACATAATGAGGAACGCGGCAATTCTTGTAAACAAACCAATGATAAGTAAAATGCCTCCGAAAAACATAGCGCCCATTTTTAAATAGGCCATTAGCAACGGCAGCGGAAAGTGAAGTTCCTTTGCAAGCCAATCTGCTGTTCCCTGCACATCTGCCGCATTAAAAAAATTACGGCCGTGATGTATAAACAATATTCCCATTATTATTCTTAATATTAAAATGTAGTATTGGGTGAGGGGTTCGGTGCCGAAGAAGAGTTTTTTGGTGTTCATTGTTTTATTTTTTGCTCATTTATATTTTAATGCTCATAATTTTTTCAATTCGTTTTCAACAAAAGCTTTTAATTGTTTTTTTGATGGAAGTTGAAGTTTATATTTTGATATGAACAAACGATCTTTTTCATTCGCAGTGGCATATTCTACAAGGGCTTTGTTTTTATCGGTAACCATCAGAATGCCAATGGGAGGGTTATCGTTTGGCCGGGCTATTTCTTTTTTATAATAGTTTAAATAGGTTGTAAGTTGCGAAGCGTGTGTGTGATTAAAGGTGTCAACTTTTAAATCAATGAGTACATGACATTTTAATATACGGTGATAAAACACCAGGTCAACAAAAAAATATTCATCTCCAATGAGCATGCGCTTTTGCCTGGCCTCAAAGCAAAAGCCGTTGCCCAATTCAATTATAAAGTGCTGTAAGTGGTCGAGTAAAGCTGTTTCAAGTTGTTCTTCTTCAACTAAGTGGACATTGGGAAGGTTTAAAAACTCAAAGAGGTATATATCCTTAACAGCATCGCCCGCTTGTTTCGGATGTATTTTATCTTCCAGTTTTTTTAATGCCAGGTCCTTTTTTGAAGACAAACCCATGCGTTCATAGCTTAGTGTGGCTGCTTGGCGTTTTAACTCTCTTACCGAAAGGCCGGTTTTAATAACCAGTAATTCATAATATTTCCGTTTATCTTCCTCTTCGATCTTGATCAGTTCAACAAAATGAGAAAAGGAAATATGATGAAACAATTGATGATTATAATCAGCAGGTGCTTTGCCTGTTTTTGATGTTTGGGACACTGTCCCAAGTATTAAGGGAACATTGTTTTGAACAAGCAATTTTTGGGACAGTGTCCCAAACATCTTTGGATAGCACTTATAGAACTGCCTAAGCCTCGATAATTCAGGAGCCGTGAGCCCTTTAACCTTTTTTTCTTCAAGTGTACCGGCAAGCCTTTCCAATAATTTTAATCCGTATTTCGCACGGTCTTTTCCCTTTTGTTCGTATTCAATAATGTAATAGCCAATAAGCCAATTGCGGAGTGTAAGGTGTTTGTTAACGGCTTTAACCGCATTGGTTTGTAAAAAGTTGTGCGTTTGCCGTATGCTATTTACAAGTATTTTATAATTCATATCCAGCTTTTTAACATGGAGTATTAGGTGAGGGGCTCAGTGCCGAATAAGAGTTTTTTGGTGTTCATTATTTTCTTTTTAGGTCTTGTTACTTTTTCTTCAGTTGTTTTTCCATTTTTTTTAGAGGAGCAAATTTTGCAGTGCTACGGCCAAATTTTATTACTTCGCCCTTTGCAGTATGTATTTGATCAACTGTTCCATGTAATTTGTCATATAGCTCATTACCAACATCAATAATATTTCTACCAATACTCACGCTACCATTTTCTAATTTTATTTCTCTATCAATGGGATAGCGAAAATCAACATACATTGTATCGGTCAGAACTTGACACACATTTATTTCCTCGCGGGTTAATACTATTTTACCAATTTCAGTAAGTTTGACCAAATTATGAGTATGCATTTGATTATCTTGTTGTCCATTATCCATGAAGTTAGGATTGTCTCTAATTATGGAGGCCTTAAACAAACATTCTAAACTAAATCCAAGAAGACCTTTTGCAGTGGAAAATGTTTCGGGCGGAAGGTTGCTAAAATCAACATCTTTTTTTCTTTTTATTGAAGAACTAATATTGTTTAATCTTTTAAGAGCAATCGGCCACAAAAGGTCAGCCGCATATTTAAGTTCTTCTGCTTTTTGTCGCCAAAACCATGGGCTGGATTTAATACGATACAGTGCAAACATTTCTTCTTCCGTGAATCCACAATAATTTGGAATTACTACTGGCTTTTTCTTTTTTCCTGATGACATAAATAAATTATTTGTCTGTGGCTGTTTTGTATTGATAAAACCTACGTCTGTATCACCCCCACATTATAAGCCTTAGTAACAGGCGCATTATTCGCCATCTCAATCCCCATACTCAACCACTTGCGTGTATCAACCGGGTCAATAATGGCATCCACCCATAAGCGGGCTGCGGCATAGTAGGGTAGGGTTTGAGCAGTATATTTTGCTGTGATCTCGCTCAACATTTTTTCTTCGTCTTCTTTTGTTATCTCTGCCTTGCCTTGTGATTTTAGTGCAGCTACCTGTATCTGTAATAATACTTTTGCGGCTTGCGCTCCGCCCATTACGGCTATTTGCGCGGTTGGCCAGGCTACAATTAAGCGTGGGTCGTAGGCTTTGCCGCACATGGCGTAATTGCCGGCTCCGTATGAGTTTCCAATAACTACAGTAAACTTGGGTACAACCGAGTTGCTCATGGCGTTCACCAGTTTGGCTCCATCTTTAATAATGCCGCCTTGTTCAGAGCGTGAGCCAACCATAAAGCCCGTTACATCCTGTAAGAACACAAGCGGTATTTTCTTTTGGTTGCAGTTCATTATAAAGCGTGCGGCTTTGTCGGCCGAGTCGCTGTAAATAACACCGCCAAACTGCATTTCACCTTTTTTACTTTTCACTACTTTGCGCTGGTTGGCAACAATACCAACGGCCCAGCCTTCAATGCGGGCCAAACCACAAAGAATACTTTGTCCGTATCCTTCTTTGTATTCTTCAAAGGCGGAATCATCCACGAGACGCGCGATCACTTCACGCATGTCATAAGGTTTGTCGCGTGTATCGGGGATTATGCCATAAATTTCCCGTTCATCGTTCTTTGGTTCTTTGGCTTCTACATGATCGAAGCCTGCTTTGTCAAAATGCCCGACTTTGTCCATGATATTACGGATGCGCGTCAGACAATCTTTGTCGTCCTTACATTTGTAGTCCGTAACACCTGATATTTCACAATGTGTGGTAGCACCTCCCAATGTTTCGTTATCTATATTTTCGCCGATGGCGGCTTTAACGAGGTATGAACCCGCAAGAAATATTGTCCCTGTTTTATCAACGATCATTGCTTCATCACTCATAATGGGCAGGTAAGCTCCGCCGGCCACACAGCTTCCCATAATGGCTGATATCTGCAAAATACCCATCGACGACATGATCGCGTTGTTCCTGAATATCCTTCCAAAGTGTTCTTTGTCAGGAAATATTTCATCCTGCAATGGGAGATAAACTCCCGCACTGTCAACCAAATAAATAATTGGTAAACGGTTTTCCATCGCTATTTCCTGCGCGCGTAAATTTTTTTTTCCTGTAATTGGGAACCAGGCCCCCGCTTTTACAGTAGCATCGTTGGCAACAATTATGCACTGGCGTTTGCTTACATAACCAATGCCGATAACTACGCCACCTGCAGGGCACCCACCATGTTCTTTATACATTTCATCACCTGCAAATGCGCCTATTTCAATAAAACGACTGTCTTTGTCAATAAGGAAATCAATACGTTCACGGGCTGTTAGTTTACCCTGTTCGTGCTGTTTTTCAATACGGCCTTTCCCGCCGCCGAGGTAAATTTTTTCCAGCTTTTGCTCCATCTGCGAGATGAGCTGTTTCATTTTGTCTTCGTTACGGTTAAAATCGAGGTTCATAGGGTTCAAAGTTCAGAGTTCAATGTTCAAAGTTCGTAGCGTGTTATTTGTGCCACAAGCACACCAAATATAACTAAAAGAATACATTTTGCTTGCGATAATCAAGCTGATTTGTTGCTATAAAACAGTATAGTATCTTCTCCAATTACCATTTCGCTTACAGAAGAAAGGCCACCTAATTCAGGGGCTTTCACACCCGTTTGAATTGTGTTTTCATTTACAATAACTCTCGCTTCATCCCACAAATTTTGTTGAATAAATGAATTGATAAGTTTAGTGCCACCTTCAACAAGAACGGATTGGATATTTCGTTGATAAAGTTCAGGAAGTATACTATTTATAAAACTATTTTCATCCGTCCCTCGTCCCTCGCTTGCTTGCCGAAGCTTTTCATCGCAGGCATAATCCTTCGTCCCTTTCACTGTAATGTATTCAATGTTAGTACTGTTTTCTTTTTTGAGATTTGTAAATATAAGAGTAGGAGAGGCACCATCCAGTAAATGATAATGTTTAGGAATTTTTAATTCTTTATCAATGACAATCCTGACTGGGTTCTTGCCCTTGACAAGCCGAACATTTAATTGAGGGTTGTCAAGTAAAGCCGTATTTGTACCAACCATAATGGCCTGTTCCTGAGATCGCCATTCGTGAATGAGCCGGGCAGAGGCTTCTGAACTTATCCTGAGCTGTTGGCCAACCTCATTAGCAGAACGAAGTTTGTCAATAAAACCATCTTTTGTCTGCGCCCATTTTAAAATAATGTACGGACGTTTTTTCTCGTGAAACGTATAAAAACGTTTGTTAAGTTCCCTGCATTCTTTTTCCAAGACTCCGTATTCAACTTTTATGCCCGCGCTTTTCAATTTCTCAATTCCTTTTCCACTCACAAGGGGATTACTATCCACACTGCCAATAACCACATGCGGTATTTTTTTTTGAATGATCAGATCGACGCAGGGAGGAGTTTTTCCATGGTGGGAGCAGGGTTCGAGACTTACGTATAAGGTTGACGTATTCAGTAACTCCTG
>JAEUTS010000111.1 GCA_016787005.1 Bacteroidia bacterium | reverse complement strand
AATGGGACGGCAGCTTTTAATAGATAATATTACTACTTCGACTTCACTTGCCGATTACAAATCGCATGGTGGCTATTCCGCTTTGGAAAAAGCGTTGAAAATGAAGCCCGAAGAAATTGTTGCTGAAGTCCAGAAGTCAGGATTACGTGGCCGTGGCGGCGCGGGCTTCCCTACAGGAATGAAATGGAGTTTTATCGCCAAGCCGGAAGGCGTTCCGCGCCATTTGGTTTGTAATGCTGATGAAAGTGAACCGGGCACCTTTAAGGATAGGTATCTGATGCAGCATAAGCCGCATATCCTTATTGAAGGTATGATCATTTCAAGTTTCGCGTTGGGCGCAAAAACATCCTACATATATATACGCGGTGAAATGATGTTCCAGTTCCACATTTTGCAGAATGCTATTGATGAAGCATACGCAGCCGGATTACTTGGAAAGAATATTCTGAACAGTGGCTTTGACCTGGACCTTCATGTGCATTGCGGAGGCGGTGCATATATATGCGGAGAAGAAACTGCGCTTATCGAATCGCTGGAAGGTAAACGTGGCAATCCGCGCATCAAGCCTCCATTCCCTGCCATCGCAGGTGTTTGGGGAAGGCCGACAGTTGTGAATAATGTTGAAACGATCGCGGCAGTTGTGCCAATAATAAATATGACCGGTGATGAATACGCTAAAATCGGGGTTGGTAAAAGCACAGGTACAAAACTTATTTCCGCCAGCGGCCATATTAATAAACCAGGGGTTTACGAAATTGAATTGGGAATTCCTGTTGAAGAGTTTATTTTTTCCGAACAATATTGCGGCGGTATAAAAGGAGGACGAAAATTAAAAGCAGTTGTTGCCGGTGGTTCATCTGTTCCTATCCTTCCGACCGAACTTATTTTAAAAACAGCCAAAGGAGAACCGCGCTTGATGACATACGAATCATTGGGCGACGGAGGTTTTGCGACAGGCACTATGCTCGGTTCCGGTGGATTTATTGTTATGGACGAAACAACAAGTATTGTAAAAAATCTATTTAACTTCTCTCGTTTTTATCATCACGAAAGCTGCGGACAATGCAGCCCTTGCCGTGAAGGAACAGGATGGATGGAAAAAATATTGCGAAAAATTTTGGATGGCCGCGGAACAATTGCGGACATTGATTTACTTTGGGATATACAAAGTAAAATTGAGGGGAAAACTATTTGTCCTTTAGGTGAAGCTGCAGCATGGCCTGTAGCAGCAGCCATCCGTCATTTCAGGCCCGAGTTTGAAGAGTATGTTAGGAATCCACAGAATATTAAAGATGTGAAGCACTATTATCGACTTCATGAAATTTCAGTTTCATCATAAAGTCAAAAGAGGGGAAATTCAAAAGTCAAAAGAAAAAGGTCGAAAGTTCATTGAAGTACGATAAAGATATAAAGGACAGAACAATAAACTTTGCAATTGAAATTATAAAATTCTGTTCTGGATTGAAAAAATTAAATGTCGATTTTGATTTGATCGGACAATTGCGAAGAAGTGGAACATCTGTTGGTGCAAACGTAACAGAGGCACGGGCGAGTAGTTCAAAAAAGGAGTTGATACGATATTATGAAATAGCGTTGAGATCCTGTAACGAGACAGGATTTTGGATGCGAGTAATTAAACAAGGGTATAATTTAAATCAGGAAACATTTAACAAAATAGAACCAGAGAATACTGAAATATCAAAGGTATTAGGCTCAATTGTTGTCAATTTGAAAAACAATAATTAGCTACTTTTGAATTTTTACTTTTTCTCTTTTGACTTAATAGCATGCCTAAAGTAACTATAGACGGACATACAATTGAAGTGCCAAATGGTACAACAATTCTGGAAGCAGCACGTATGATCGGTGGAGAAATTGTACCGCCAGCTATGTGTTACTATTCAAAATTGAAAACAACCGGTGGTTATTGCCGTACCTGTATCGTTAAGGTGAGCAAGGGTTCTGAAAAAGATCCGCGCCCGATGCCAAAGCCTGTAGCTTCCTGCCGTACAACTGTCATGGATGGAATGGAAGTGCAGAACATAACTTCCCCCGATCTGTTGGAAGCACGTGCAGGTGTTGTCGAATTTTTATTACTAAATCATCCGCTTGATTGCCCGATCTGTGACCAGGCCGGGGAATGTCACCTGCAGGATCTTGGCTATCAAAACGGAAAAGTAAAAACCCGTTATGAATTTGATCGCAGGGAATTTGATCCGATCGATATAGGAGATAAGATAAAGTTGCATATGAAGCGCTGTATTCATTGCTTCCGCTGTGTTAAACTCGCAGAACAGCTTACTCCTGCCAGGTATCATGGAATGTTAAATCGCGGCGATCATTCTGAAATATCTACCTATATACAACACGCTGTTGACAATGAGTTTTCAGGAAACATGATCGATGTTTGTCCTGTTGGCGCGTTAACCGACAGAACATTCCGTTTCAAAAGCCGTGTATGGTATGTAAATCCGGAAGATGCGCACCGTAAGTGCGATAAATGTTCAGGCAAAGTTCGTTTGTGGTTAAAAGGAGAAGAAGTCTTACGTGTTACGGCCCGGAAGGACAAATATGGCGAAGTGATCGATTGGATCTGCAACGAATGCCGTTTCGATAAAAAGAAAACAAGCGATTGGGTGATTGAAGGGCCGACACATATTGATCGCCATTCAGTAATCTCAGCGAATCATTACGAGTCGTTGAAATCGTTGAAGCTCGATGTTGATAAACAAAAGAAACAACTTGTAAATACAAAGAATTTATTAGGTCAGGGGGCTTTGAATCCGAACAACCAATAACTATGATCGCGTTTTTAATATATAAATCTATTCTCGTTGTCGCTGTGTTTGGCGTATCGCTGCTGGTTGCCATGTATTCTACTTATGCTGAACGCAAGGTTGCCGCGTTTTTGCAGGATAGACTTGGTCCTAATCGAGCGGGCCCCTTCGGAATTTTACAGCCCCTTGCTGATGGAGTAAAAATGTTCATGAAAGAAGAGATCATTCCCGGGGTTTCAAATAAATCGCTGTTCATCGTTGGCCCGTCAATAGCAATGCTTACTGCATGCATGACAGGGGTGGTTATTCCCTGGGGTGGAACGCTTACAATTAATGGCACTCAATATCCAATGCAAATTACTGACATAAATATTGGCATACTTTATTTACTGGGTGTCGTATCTATTGGTGTATATGGTATCATGATCGGGGGTTGGGCTTCCAACAACAAGTATTCTTTGCTTGGCGCTATCCGTGCCTCTTCGCAAATGATAAGCTACGAATTGGCCATGGGCTTTGCGATCATCGCACTTGTAATGCATACCGGCACATTAAGCCTGCGTGATATTGCTGCGATGCAAACGGGCTGGCACTGGAATATAATTTATCAGCCGCTCGGATTTTTGATCTTTATTATATGTGCTTTTGCTGAAACCAATCGCGCACCTTTC
>JAEUTS010000096.1 GCA_016787005.1 Bacteroidia bacterium | reverse complement strand
AACGGGCCTTGTAGGAACAATGATGTTGCGCGTTTTGGAAGAACGTAATTTTCCGGTAACAGAATTGATCCCGGTTGCATCAGAGAAATCGGTGGGTAAAGAAGTTGTATTTAAGGGAAAGAGCTATAAGGTTGTGAGCGCACAGGATGCCATTGCTAAAAAACCGGCTATCGCTTTGTTTTCGGCGGGGGGAAGTACTTCGTTGGACCTTGCACCTAAATTTGCGGCCGCGGGAATTACAGTAATTGATAATTCCTCAGCGTGGCGCATGGACAAAACAAAAAAATTAGTTGTGCCTGAAATAAACGCGCACGAGCTTACTAAAGATGACAAGATTATCGCAAATCCTAATTGTTCTACGATACAAATGGTGGTTGCTTTAAATCCCTTGCACAAAAAATACACCATAAAGCGTATCGTTGTTTCAACATACCAGTCTGTTACCGGCACGGGTAAAAAGGCAGTTGACCAGATGATGAATGAACGCAAAGGCGTGAAAGGCGAAATGGCCTATGCATATCCTATCGACCTCAATGTTATTCCACACATTGATGTGTTCACCGATAATGGTTACACCAAAGAAGAAATGAAAATGGTGAATGAGACCAAAAAGATAATGGGGGATGACAGTATTCGTGTAACAGCTACAACCGTACGTATTCCTGTAATGGGCGGACACAGTGAATCGGTGAATGTTGAGTTCTCAAAAGATTATACGTTGGATGATGTGCGCTCGGTATTGAGTAATTCGGAAGGAGTAATTGTTGTTGATGATGTGAAGAATCTTAAATATCCAATGCCAATGGATGCGCATAACCGCGATGAAGTTTTTGTGGGCCGTATGCGACGCGATGAAACACAGGCAAATACTCTAAATATGTGGATCGTATCTGACAACCTTCGTAAAGGAGCGGCTACTAACGCGGTTCAGATAGCGGAATATTTGGTGAAGAATAAGCTGGTGTAGACCCCTCCCTGCCTTTGCCGAAACGGCTACGTGCAGGCAGGTCCTGCTCTCCCCAAAAGGGGAGAGGGTTAAATTGTGCGATAATTTTTGTATTCTCCTATCCGCCATCCCATCGTTTGTTCAATTAACATCAGGACACGTGATTTAAGGGAAAGTTTTTTCCGAGAATGGTCAAACGTAAATTTCCAGTTTTTATTTTTTATTCGTTGCAGCATTGCTGCAGGATGCGTGTCCTTGAATTGAGCCAATGAATCAATTTGAGAATAATCAAATTCATTTGCCTGTTTAATATTTTTTTTCATCCATTCTTCATCATGCCAGAGTCGGTTGAACACCTCCAGTTTTGCCTGCTGCAATTGCGGAGGCTTAACCCAGCCATAATGATACACAAATGCATCAATGGGTTTTACTTTCAATTTCTCACTGTCCTTACGGAATCCTTGCGCATCGCGGTAAGAAGTAATACCTGAATTATTCCTGATTATGCGTATCTCTTTCCGATACCATTTTCTGGAATCACCAATATAATCGTATGAGCCATAGAAATGAAGGTAATTGAACAGTAACCCCTCAACCTGTCTATCATCCTTCCATTTTAGCATGGCTTCTTTTACGGCCGGCAAATATTTTTCATGTATACATTCATCAGCTTGAATATAAAAGGCCCAGGTGGTGTCAGCAGAAACGGCTTTCAGGGCTTTATTTGTTTCGTCAGCCAATACTTGTCCACCCTCGCGCAAGGTATCATCCCACACAGTTTCAATGATTTTTATTTTCGGAGAGTTAATATTTTTAATAAGTTGCAGCGTTTCGTCATCTGACCTCCCGACAGCAACTATAAACTCATCGCATACAGGTAAAACAGAAGTGATCGCTTCTACTACGGGATAATCGTATTTGATTGCGTTACGAATGAATGTGAATCCTGCAACTTTCATTTAAGTGGAGTAGGCAATGTAAAAGTAGGAACAAAATACAACTATAGGATATCCGGAACAGCTCCAATATATTAGCAAAAAAGACTTCAAAAACGCACCAACAGAAAGTATATTCCTCCGAGGATCCTTTTTGAAAACTATTTTTCAGAAGACAATAAATTTTGTGCCCATCAGCGTGTCATTATCGCTTCGGACTTTTAGAAAATAAAGCCCGGAGTCAAAGTCTTTTACATTAAGAGAGTAGCTTTGCAAGGCAGGGGAGGCAGCAAACACAATTTTCCCTGTCATATCATAAATTTCAAATTGTTTGATCTTTTCGCCTTCAGATGTTATGAACAGAATATCACTGGCCGGATTTGGAGAAATTACAATTTTGTTTTCAGTTTTTTTCATTGCGGATATTGAAGCCGGTAAATTGTCACAATCTAAAAAATAATACGTGCTGTCTAACCCTGATGCGGATCTCCAGTATTGGTCCTTTTCAGTTATGGTGGCCCATTCAACCCATCCTTTTTTTACGTAATTATTAACAGTATCTAAAATAGTGCAGAGGCGTTTAATAAAATTTGTTTTGCTCACATCGCGACAGTCAAATTGTACAGCCTGGGTATAATACTGGTTAGCATCGTATGTGCCATTATGAACATTTGTGAATAAGGTCTTTAATTGGTTT
>JAEUTS010000069.1 GCA_016787005.1 Bacteroidia bacterium | reverse complement strand
TACCTGTACTCATTTTTGACTGCCCCTCTTTGCGATCGATAAAGGTAATGGGCACTTCAACCACTTTAAACCCAAGCCGTTTAGCGGTATATTTCATTTCGATCTGGAAAGCATATCCGATAAATTTAATTCCATCGAGATCGATCGCCTCAAGAACTTTTCTTCTGTAACATTTAAATCCGGCAGTTGTATCTTTTATATTCACCCATAAAACCATGCGGGCATACACCGAAGCAAAGTACGACATCAATATTCTGCCCACAGGCCAGTTGGCAACATTTCCGCCGTTGACATAGCGTGATCCAACTGCCACGTCAGCTCCATTTACACCTGCCTGTCCGGCAGGCAGGCAAGCTTCTCTGAGTCTGACCAGGTCATCAGGGTTATGTGAAAAGTCGGCATCCATTTCAAAAATATACTCATAGCCGCGTTTAAGTGCCCATTTAAAACCATGTATGTATGCCGTTCCTAAACCTAACTTACCCTTACGTTCTTCGATAAAAAGCTTTCCGGCAAATTCAGCCATTAGTTGTTTTACTATATTGCCTGTTCCATCAGGCGAACCATCATCAACAACAAGCAGGTGAAAAGGCACATTCAAAGAAAACACCTTGCGGATCATCTTTTCGATATTCTCCTTTTCGTTGTAGGTTGGTATTATAACAAGGCTATCTGACAAACTATATTTATTTGTAAACTACTCATAAATATACAGTTAGATTTTTAAATCAGGAACCCGGTTAACACTTTTTAACGAAAAAATGACTCTGGATTCCTATTTTCCGGATAAAACTATACTATATCCGACAAATATCACAAAAGCTAAATCCTTCCATTCCTGATTTCTTCCACTACAGCTGGATCAAGCAGCGTTGAAATATCACCCAAATTGGAAAGGTCGCCTTCAGCCACTTTACGCAATATCCTGCGCATAATTTTGCCTGAACGTGTTTTGGGCAAACCTGAAACCACCTGTATCTTATCAGGTTTAGCAATTGGCCCAATCACTTTATTAACGATGGCCGAAATTTCCCTTTTTAATAAATCTATTTCATGGTTTTTGTTCGAAGAGATCACATAGGCATAAATTCCCTGACCTTTAATATCATGCGGAAATCCTACAACAGCGCTTTCGACTATATCAGGATGTTGATTGATGGCATTTTCGACTTCGGCGGTTCCGATGCGATGGCCTGAAACATTCATCACATCATCTACACGGCCGGTAATACGGTAATAGCCATCTTCATCGCGCTTACAGCCGTCACCTGTAAAATATAAATTGTTATAGGTGGCGAAATAATTTTGCTTACAACGTTCGTGATCTCCATAGGTGGTACGGATCATTCCCGGCCAGGGAAATTTAATGCATAAGTTACCCTCCACCCCATTACCCTTAATTTCCTTTCCATCCGCATCAACCAGCATTGGCTGAACACCGGGTAAAGGCAATGTAGCGAAACCCGGTTTGGTTTTGGTAATTCCGGCAAGTGGTGATATCATAATTCCACCTGTTTCGGTTTGCCACCAGGTATCTACAACCGGGCATTTTCCTTTGCCGATATTTTCGCTGTACCAATTCCAGGCTTCTTCGTTGATGGGTTCGCCAACACTTCCCAGCACACGCAGGGAGTCAAGTTGATATGGTTTTACAAATTCAAGTCCATGCGCTTGCAAAGAACGGATCGCAGTTGGTGCAGTATAAAAAATATTCACTTTGTACTTATCGATCACCTGCCAAAACCGACCTGCATCAGGAAAAGTGGGGATACCCTCAAACATTAATGTTGTGGCACCGGAAAGTAAAGGTCCGTATACAATATAAGAATGACCGGTAATCCAACCAATATCAGCGGTGCACCAATAGATACAGGCCCCTCCTAAATCCTCCCCGTTGGGGAGGACTTTTGATCGTTCTATAATTTCATATTCTATCTTCTTTATGACGTTATCGATATCTGCAATAATTTCTTCGTTCGTGAAACGGACAACTTTAAATCCTATCCTTTCAATTTCTTTTGTTCTTGCTTCATCATATTCTTTTGAAGTTTCATGAATTTCCCCATCCACTTCGATCACCAATTTAATTTTCAGCGAGGCAAAGTCTGCAACATTAGCACCAATTACATGCTGCCTCCTGAATTTAACTCCAAGCCGATTTCCCTTCAAATATCTCCATAAAATAGATTCCGCTTCTGTCTGGTTGTGTCTAAGAGCCTTCGAACGCTCCTTTAATTCAGGCCAGGAAGAATTTGAAGCAGTTTGATATTGCAGCAATTTTTTATCATCTCCCCTTGGGGAGACCGAGAGGGGCTTATACTGAAACACATTTTCAAATGTGTACTGCGCATAGACCATATAACCACCACAAGTATGCACAACACCTTTTGGTTTACCCGTGGAGCCGGATGTGTACAGAATAAACAACATGTCTTCAGCATCCATTTCTTCAGCGGTACAATTTGAATCAACTTTTGTTAATTCATCCGCCCAAATAACATCACGCCCTTCTATCATTCGAATATTCGTTTGAGTACGCTGGTAAACAATCACTTTTTTTACCGAAGGGCATATTTCCAATGCTTCATCAACTATATCTTTAATTGGGATCACCTTTGCGCCGCGATAGGCCCCATCGCTGGTCAGTACAATACTGCAATCAGAATCCTGGATTCGGTCGGAAAGAGAAGTAGCTGAAAATCCCGCAAATACAACCGAATGAATAGCACCAATCCTTGCACACGCCAATACCGCAATAGCCAACTCAGGTACCATTGGCATATAAACGCAAATGCGATCGCCCTTTTTTGCTCCGTTGTTTTTTAACACATTGGCAAAACGACAAACCTGCTCATGCAATTCTTTATAGGTTAGGGTCCTGCCCTTTTCATTCGGATCGTTAGGCTCCCATATTATGGCGGGTTGATCAGCACGGGTTTGCAAGTGCCTGTCGAGACAGTTTTCGGAAATATTTAATTTACCACCGATGAACCATTGTACTTTTGGTTCACGGAAATTCCATTCTAAAACTTTATCCCATTTTTTGCGCCAGGTGAATTGCTCAGCCTGCTCGGCCCAGAATTGCTCAGGGTTCTCTATACTTTTTTTGTATTCGGTTTGGTATTGTTGGAAGGAGGTGATGAGTGACATATTGTCCGTTAATTGCATTGAAAAACTAACGAACTAATATAGTTAAAAACCAGAGAGCTCAAATATTTTCTTTTGAACAGCATAAATAAGACTGAATGTCTGTTTATCCGTAGTATCTCTTTTAACACTCAGTTGTATAGGGTCCAATATTTTTTTACTGCCATCCGGTGCAATACAAATAATATTGTGAAAATAAATATCATTGTATCTTGGCTGAAAACTAACCACCTTCTGCTTCATCTCTGCAGAAAGAATACAGGTGTCGGATTTAAATAGTATGGGAACTCTTTTACTCTTATCCTTATTGTACCTATCAGTATCTTCAGTAAAATACATATCGAATGATCTAACCTTCAGATTCATTTTATAATACTGCGAAAAGGCGTATAAGTGACAGCCCCTCATTTTCAAAACTTTTGATGCGGAGTCGAGTTTAACCCCGCAAAAAAATAGTGTAGGCGCCTTTATTTTATACTGCTTTGTATAGATCAATTTCCGGCTTTTATCTGTTTGTTGATATACAGAAACAGCCGCCATTCCTGGACTTCCAAATCGCAACACGTAGGTGTCGCCATCATTTGATGCTATACGGCCACCTTCTACAATCAACTTTACATTTTTATTTCTGCCCTTTACTTTAACACGGACTATATTCTCCTTTTCAAGCCAAAAAACAGAATCTTCATAAAATACAGAACATTTAGCCAAAGGTGAGCGCACTTTAAAAACAACTGAATTGCCGGAAGTCCGATCTTGTCCGAGACAAACAGTTGTAATACATACTAAAACGATCAGGGCTTGTATCTTCATCCGTTCACATCTTTAGTAATTGCTTTAAATCTTCCGGCTTCTTCACGTCATTTGCAACTTCCATTTTAAATTCAATAAAATTTTTATTTACATCAATTAAATTCAACTCCTTTTTATTGATATATACCACCTTTTCATCATACGTGATCCCCATGATTTTATCAGCACATTGATGATTAAACGGAAATCTTTCAAAACTATTTTCTCCCACCGGGTAAACCATATTCTTATTATCCACCATTAAATATGCAGTCTTCAGGAACAAGGCATTTCCATTTTTATCAGTAAATGAAGCTTTGAAAGTAGATGGAGTCCCATCGAGTCTTAATTTATTTAAAGAAAAGTAAGGGATGGGCCTGTCGCAATTCCATAAACCCATGTTACTTATTTGGAAGGTTCTGTAAACCAACATATCTGCAGATGCTCCCATGTAATTTCCGTTTATAAAATTATTGAAACGATCATTCAAACCGGATGTTTTCGCAATACCTGCATAAATTGATCTTAACCGGTATAATGAATCCCCCTGTGTGCGTTCGGTTGCCTTACGTTTTGCAAGCATGTTCATATATTCTGCTGTTCTGGCCTCGTATTCTTTTAATGCTTGCGCGTAATTTTTACCTTCAACAACAGGAGTTACAACAAAATTATGTGATTCTTTAGATGAGTTAAAAGTTACAATGTAATGTTCATTATCGGGGTGCTTTCTTATATACACGTCTTCCCAGAGCTTATTTGCTAATGAAGGATCGTAACTTTGATCAGTTTCGGTCAGTTCAAATTTCACCCCATCATAGGCCGACAACTCCGGAAATTCCTCTTTGTTATAGTCAATACTGAAACTCTTCGCATTTGTTGCAGCCAATTTAGGTTTACGGGGCTTTTTGAGTTCATCATTAAAACCATAAGTGAAGTCATGTTCTGAATTTAAGCTTGTGGTATCAAATATGGGTTGACATGTTCCGTTTTTGTGCGTATTCTCGGAAATGTAATTCCATTTTTTTTGAGCGGTATCCAGGTAGTAAACATTATAATCATCGCTGTTGGTATGCGATACCAGGTGAGCCAATAAAGTTTTTCCGGGCCTTAAGCGCAAAGGTTTATTATCCTGATAAGCTAAAGCTTCCAGCATGCCGGCAGATTCGAACTGGTAAATGGTTCCGGCGGAATCATAGTCCATCGGGATACCACTCAACATAATATCAATAGGATCATGGAATTCCCTATAACGCAATTCAACTTCTCCTTTTACATCATTACCATCGGAATCAACAAATGAATTTGCCGGAATTTCAACAATAGAACCTGTTTTGTAAATAATAGTGGTATCTCTTTCTGTATTCAATACAAATTTATCAGCTGCAATATCCAAATACCTAACCGGCGGATCTATAAATGGCTTTACAGATGAAACATCTGCTGATGCGGCACTATTGTAAACCAGGTAAGCTGAAACAACTACCACGGCTGCAGAAGCACTTATCAGCGAATATAATTTCACCCCCTTTGCGAACCAACCCGCTTTAGCTGCGTAACCCGACATGAATTTATTGAAATTCATATGCTGCGTTATCTCCTGTTCGGAGAGTTTTTCGCGATTTGTATTTATTTTATACTTGCTCATGTTAAATATTTTTAATTTTCGTTTTTAATTTTTCCAGTATCCTGTATATCCTCATTTTACAAGCGCTTTCACCCATTCCTGTTATCTCACATATTTCCTTAAAGGGTCGGTTTTCAAAAAATCGCATGTCAATTAATTCAAGTTCATCTGCCTCCAATTCTTCCAATGCTTGAAACAAGCCCTTGTCAATATTGGCGGAAGTCCTTTCATCCACTTCCTGTTTTAAATTATCCATCGCCTCTTCATCAATATTGATTGTACGCTGTGCTTTATTTTTCCTGAACCACTGATTTAGTTCATTACCGGCGATCCGGAATAACCAGGCGCCAAAAGGAACACCCTGAGCTTTAAATTTTGAAAGATTATTCAGCGCCGAATAAAATACCTGGGCCGTTATTTCGTAAGTGAGGTCCTTACTATCCACGCGCTGATAAACGTATCCAACAATACGAGCATAATATGATTTATAAATTGGCTCAAACTTCTTCGGATCAGCCTGCGCTGCTTTTACCTGCTCCAGCTCAATATCTATTTGTTCAACAGTAAGGTGATATTTGGGCTGATCGGTCATATTCATCAAAGCTATCATTTTGCCTCCTTTTAACACCATAATGCGAAGGAGCAGAAAAAGTCACAATTTGATAATGGAAAAATGCTCTTTTAATAATAACGAGCAGATTTTATTACTTATTTCGTAAGGGAAGTTAAAACAAGATCAGAAAACGACTATTTGGCTGAAATCGCATTCACCAATTCCGGATCACCCATTTTGCCGGAATTATAATCCTGAATACACTTCCTGATCTCATCCTCTGTGTTCATTACAAAAGGACCGTAGGAAAATACGGGTTCGTTGAGGGGTTGTCCGCCTAATAATAATAACTCAGCTCCATCCTTACTGAACAGGCTGATCATACTTTCATCACGCTGGTATAAAGCAACCTGGTTTGGTTTCAATTCCTTTTGGCCTTCCACTTCCAAATTGCCTTTTACCAGGTAAGCAAAAGCGTTATGCGTTGGATCGGTTGGAATTTCGAGTTTACAACCGGCTTTCATAGTTATGTGGTAGTAAAATGCAGGCGATAACAATTCAATTTGTGACTTAGCACCAAACAATTCACCCAACACAACCTTTGCCGAATAGTTCTTTGTTTCAATCGAACCCATTTTCTTCTCATTATGGACGTGGGTAGCGGGATCGGTAAATTTATACTTAGCCGGCATATTCAGCCATATCTGGAAACCATGATACAAGCCTCCGTCATCGTATAGTTTTTGTCCCGTCTCTTCCATGTGTATGGCGCCTTTGCCCGAACTAAACATCATGAAATCGCCTTTGCCTATCTGAAAATCGAAATTCAAACTATCCTTGTGATGGCCCGAGCCGGAAAGAAAATAAGTTGTAGGAACAATTCCCGCATGCGGATGCGCGTTAACACGAAGCGGCTTGTTTTTTGGAGCCAGGTTAACGGGACCAAATTCATCAAACAATACATATGGTGATACATAATCAAGATGATCGCCGGCAAAAGCCCTTAGAATGGGAAGTGTTCCCACGGTGGTTTTATCGGCATTAAGTATCCGGTAGATTTTTCGCTCGGAATTAGCTTCAAACAAGCCCGAATTGCCTTTTAATAACCGTGGGGCAACTATGCTAACTCCAAGTATTGCCGAACCTTTTATAAATTCTCTGCGTTTCATTTTCTACAAGTTATAATCCTTTAGCGATCGGGTAGCTACCTGCTTCGTCAAAAATTTATGGATTAACCAAAAATATTAACAGGTGTGAAAAATAATTTTATTTTTTCAAATCTATAATGCTAAAATTAAAATATAATAATCCGATATCCTATTGATAACATCACCGGCATTAATTGATTTTTATATATAACCGGACTATTACTCTTCAGGTAATTAATATAGTCGTAAACATCCGAATTCCTTACGGGAACAATAAAGGTAACAGACATATATCCCTTACCACTGGGTTTAGACCGGATATCAATACCAATTCCAAACGATGGCCCATAAAATATTCTATTATAAGACTCCGCACCTTTCACAGTGATGGCTGCATTATGCCCATACATCGCCAAAATATATGGGACAGCCACAGCAAAATCTTTATTGAACTTAATCCTGTACTTTATTCCACCATTAAAACCTGCACCAGCAATGGCATATCCTGCACCAGCAAATAATCCCACATTCCCCCGACCAGGATAAACAAGCACATTTGCTCCTATTCCACCCAAATCAAGACCCACTCCAAGACCAAGTGTAACCTTATCAAAAAATAGTTCAGGTTCTTTCTCAGGTACGCCTCGCTTAACAGATTCAATATCACTTTTATTAATGAAGCCCAGAATTTTTTTGCCGTCCTTGTTAAAAATAAAATCAACTTTTTCACTATCCTCATATTGGATCGTACACAAAATTACCTGGCCGCTCTTTTTGACAATTGTATCCTGAGAATAAATTACAATTGGAGTTATGAAAAAAAGTGCAGCAAATAATGCTAAAATTTTCACAATATTAATTTTAAAGGAGTTATATCAATACCCATTGATCCGTTTTGTCATGGTAAAAGTCTAAGTAGTATATGTTTTTTATGCTTACAACCCCAACAAAACATCACTCGGATCTTTACCGCCAAACAAAAGCTTAGAAGGGTTCTCACACATCTCTTTCACCTTTACAAGAAAACCGACCGATTCACGGCCATCAATGATACGGTGATCATACGAAAGGGCCACGTACATCATGGGACGAACTACAACTTGTCCATTTACAGCGATCGGACGCTCAACAATATTATGCATACCAAGGATAGCGCTTTGAGGAGGATTAATAATAGGAGTTGACATAAGCGAACCAAACACACCGCCATTGGTGATGGTAAATGTGCCGCCTTCCATGTCTTTTAATTCAATTTTATTGTCGCGGGCTTTGAGGGCCAGGTTTTTAATTTCTGTTTCAATTTGTGCGAGCGACATTGTTTCGGCATTTCTTAATACCGGAACTACTAAGCCTTTCGGAGCACTAACGGCAATACCCACGTCGCAATACTTATGGTAAACGATTTCTTCACCATCAATCATTGCATTCACAGCAGGAAAATGCTGCAATGCTTCACAAACCGCTTTGGTAAAAAAGCTCATAAAGCCAAGCCCCACGCCATACTTTTCTTTGAATTTATCTTTGTATTTCGCACGCAAAGCATAGATCTGGCTCATATCAACTTCGTTAAAAGTAGTAAGCATGGCCGTAGTATTTTTAACCGCTACCAAACGCTGCGCTAATTTTTTACGCAGCGGCGTCATCTTTTTACTTTCCACATCACGTGTACCTGACCAGCCATTGAGTGCACTTGTATCAAAGCCTTTGCTCATGGCATTCAGCACATCGCCTTTGGTGATCCGGCCACCTTTGCCATTTCCATTTATTTGAGTTGCGGGAATATTTTTTTCATCCATTAACTTCTTTGCAGCAGGGGAAGGTGTTCCACTGGCGTAAGTTATTGTTGGTTGTTGGTCGCTGGTTGTTGATTTTGAAACCGGTTTTTCTTCCATCTTGCCAACTGCAACATGCTCTTTGTCAACTTTCTCTTCCGACTTCCGACTTCCGGCTTCTGCCTTCTTCTCTCCCTTTACACTATTATCTATCGAACAAACAACTTGTCCTACTTTAACTGTATCTCCTTCTTTGGCCAACAATTTAATGGCGCCATTGTCTTCCGCATTGAGGGTAAGCGTTGCTTTATCCGAATCAATTTCAGCAATAGCTTCGTCCTTCTCCACGTAATCTCCATCCTTTTTGAGCCAATGCGCTATTACTACTTCTGTTATTGATTCGCCGGGGCTGGGAACTTTTTGCTGTAGAATGGCCATTGTTGTTTTGGGATTAAGTATTTTCGATTTAGGATTTTTTAAAACTATTTAACCACTAATGTTTTTTCAAACAGCTTATCTACGATTGCCTGCTGCTGACCCGCGTGAGCTTTGGAAAAACCCGTTGCAGGGCTTGCGCTTTCGTGGCGACCAATGAATTTTAACGGCACATTTCCGAACATGCGCATCATAAAACTCCACGCACCCATATTTTCGGGCTCTTCCTGTACCCAGTAATATTCTTTCGTGCTTTTATATTTTAATAATATTTCCTGTATTTGTTTAGCCGGAAAAGGATACAATTGCTCAATACGAACAATTGCCACTTCATGAGTGCCTGATTTTTCCCTGCCCTCAACGAGGTCATAGTAGACTTTACCGGAACAAAAAGCAACCCGCTTAACATATTTCTCGTCTATCGATGCATCATCAATCACTTCTTTAAATCCTCCTGTGGTAAAATCATTCACAGATGAAACACAACCCGGATAACGCAATAATTTTTTAGGAGTAAAGCATATAAGCGGTTTGCGGAAGTCCCGCTTCAATTGCCGGCGCAATACATGAAACTGGTTGGCCGGCGTGGTACAATTTACGACTTGTATATTGTTTTCGGCACACTGCTGTAAAAACCGTTCCAGGCGGCCACTGGAATGTTCTGGCCCCTGTCCTTCATAGCCGTGGGGCAACAACATAACAATCCCATTCATCCTCCTCCACTTATATTCCGAACAGGTAATAAACTGATCGATCACGATCTGGGCTCCGTTAAAGAAATCACCGAACTGCGCCTCCCATATTACCAGGTGGCCGGGAGCGGCCAAAGAATAGCCAAACTCAAAACCCAATACTCCATACTCAGAAAGGAGTGAATTGTATATATCCAGCTTGCCTTTTGCACCAAAACTGTTCAAAGGAGTATATTCCTCTTCTGAATCTTCCAATTTAACTACAGCATGCCGGTGAGAAAAGGTACCGCGTTCAACATCTTGTCCGCTAAAACGCACATCATTTCCTTCATTCATAAGGGTGGCATAAGCCATCAGCTCGCCCAACGCCCAATCATAATTATCCCTTTCGATCATGCCCAGGCGTTCTTTAAAAATACTTCCCATTTTACTGAAAAACTTTTTATCGGAAGGGAGCGTACTGATCTTTTTCGCTATATCAAGAAATATTTTTTTATCAACCGCAGTATCAGGAGACCTTTCAAAATCCTTGTCAGTTGCCATACGCAAACCTTTCCATCGGCCCTGCATAAACGATGTTACTTTGGCCTTTTCAACCTGTTTAGCTTCATCCAGTTTTTCCTGCAATAATTCCTTGAAATTTCTCTCCATCTCCTTGGCCATATCGGCATCAATAGCACCTTCTGCAAGTAATTGTTGCGCATATATCTCACGTGGATTCGGATGAACGGCTATTGCCTTATACAATAATGGTTGGGTAAAACGAGGCTCATCACCTTCATTATGTCCATATTTACGGTAACACAATACATCAATAAATACGTCCCGGTGAAAGGTTTGGCGAAACTCCATTGCCAATTGCGACACATACACCACCGCTTCCACATCATCACCATTCACATGGAATACAGGAGACAATACGACTTTAGCCACATCAGTACAGTAGGTACTTGAACGGCCATCTGTGTAATTAGTGGTGAAACCAATCTGGTTATTTACAATGACATGAATAGTTCCTCCGGTTTTATACCCGTCAAGTTGAGACATCTGAATCACTTCATAAACAACACCCTGTCCGGCCAAAGCAGCATCCCCGTGCATGAGTATCGGACACACTTTACTATTATCTCCTTTATGCGTATTGTCAATTTTAGCGCGGGCTATTCCTTCTACAACAGGGTCTACTGCTTCCAGGTGCGATGGGTTAGGTGTTAAGCTTATGTGTATGGGCTTACCGTTATTACTTATCTGGTCAGATGAATAACCCATGTGGTATTTAACGTCACCATCGAATACAGAATCTTCTGACAAACGACCCTCAAACTCGGTGAAGATATCTTTATAGGTTTTATTTAAAATATTAGCTAACACATTCAAACGGCCCCGGTGAGGCATGCCGATAACATAATCCATTATTCCAAGATCGGAACCTTTTTCACATACCGCGTGCAAAGCAGGAATAACTGTCTCAGCGCCTTCCAATGAAAACCGTTTTTGTCCGACAAATTTTGTGTGAAGAAAACTTTCAAAAACCACCGCCTGGTTCAACTTATCCAGGATCGCCATACGCTCAACCATACTGAACTTTGGAGTATTCTTACAACCCTCCATTTTATCCTGCAGCCATTTTATGATCTCAGGGGAGCGTATGTACATATATTCCGCGCCAACAGATTGACAATAGGTTTGATTAAGGTGAGCAATAATATCTTTCAATTTAGCAGGGCCGATACCTATCTGCGTTCCTGCCTGAAAAACAGTTTCAAGATCAGCTTTCACGAGGCCAAAATTCTCAATGTCAAGAGTGGGGGAATATTGCCTGCGTTCACGAACAGGATTTGTTTTGGTAAAAAGATGTCCTCGGGTGCGGTAGCCATTTATCAGGTTGATGACATTAAATTCCTTACGGACATTATCCGGAACATCACCTGTTTCTTCAAAATTTTTTCGCGCAAACTCAAACCCCTCAAAAAATCTCGCCCAACCTGCTTCAACAGATCTGTTATCCTTTATATACTGCTGATAAAGTTCGTCAACAGTGTCAATTTCAGCATTACTCAAATACGATTGCTTGTCCATGTTTGGATTATAATTACCCTTATCAAATTTAGTAAATTAAGACGAATTCTCTATTGATCTTTGGGGCTATAATGCCTGCGGATGACAATCTTCTGCAACTCGCGCCTGATCACAAGATCAGCGATAGCCTCTGATAAACTATTAACGGTAGTATCACTCACAATTGCTAAAATCTTATTTTCGTTCACATCGATGCGGTAAAGTAAATTAAGCAGCTTTTTGTAATCGCTTTCTATCAGTTTGGCTATATGCGGACTGACCTGGTACAGCAATTCGTTATACGCATTTTCAGGGTCGCCGGAAAATCTGATCTCAATACCAAACATATCAAAATCCCTGATGATCTGCTGAGCCGTGGCATTGATGTAATCTAATTTGTTAAAATATGGTATTATGTTCATTTAAATGAGATGTGAGATACGATCATCTTTTTAGTCTTAATCGCTCAACAGGATGATTATTAATTATATGTTCGTTGATAATTTCATCTACATCGCCTACTTCAACACCAACGTAAAAAATTCCTTCCGGATAAACAACAACAGTTTGTCCGAAATCGCAAATATCCAGACAGCCTGTACGCTGTGCTCTCAATTTGACCGGAAGATTGAGTTCTTTGAGCCTTTTTTTAAAGGCATCGACCACTTCCATGCCGTGAGCTTCCCCACAACTTCTGCGCGGCGCATCAGGCGCCCTTTGATTAGTACAAATGAAAATGTGTTTATTGTAGATCAATTCCATACATTATTCCCCGCCTTCTCCTTTGGAGAAGGAGCTGACTTTATAATCATTATAAAAAATTTCAGTACTTTAAAAAACATCTCAAGCACCAAACACCCTACCCCTCTCTATTAATAAGACTTTCCACCAAATTTAGTACATTCTTCTTTTTACTTTCATCACAGGGAAGTTCATTGAACAATTCTATTCCCTTATTGTAATAACCCGCCACTTCCTCATTGGCCAGTTTGCGCACATTTAAAAAATCATATATGGCCGTAACAGCCTCAACCTTTTGCTGCGGATCAAATGAGGGAGCATATATCCATTGCTGCAACTCTTCCTTTTTATACGGATTCAACTTTGCCAACTCAATCGACTTCAATAAAAGAAACGTTTTTTTATTAGCGATGATATCTCCGCCTTTTTGCTTGCCAAACTTTCCTTCGTCAGCATATACATCAAGGATATCATCCTGTAATTGAAACGCAATGCCGATATTTTTTCCGAATTCATACATACGATCGGCATCTTCAGGTCTCGCCCCACCTATAACAGCTCCCATTTTCAATGCACCGCCCAACAATGCCGCTGTCTTAAGTTCTACCATCTTAATATACTGAGCAATGGCTACTGATGGAAGTTTTTCATAATTCATATCCAACTGCTGGCCCTCACAAACCTTTAGTGCTGTTTCATTAAATATTTTCAACACTTCTATTTTACGTCCCGGATCACATCCTGAAGCGCTTATCAATTCATATGCCTTCACCAGCATCGCGTCACCGCTCAGTATAGCGATATTCGAATTCCATTTTTGATGAACAGTCGGCTTATTTCTGCGCAATGGCGCATTATCCATAATATCATCATGGATCAATGAAAAATTGTGGAATAACTCAATGCCAAGAGCGGGATTTAAAGCGTCACTCACATTGCCATCAAACAGATCACAGGCAAGCAAGCTAAGCAACGGCCGCATACGTTTGCCGCCAAGCGATAAGATGTATTTTAATGGTTCATACAACTCAGCCGGCTTACCATTAAGGCTGCTGCAAAA
>JAEUTS010000055.1 GCA_016787005.1 Bacteroidia bacterium | reverse complement strand
TATTACTAAGATTATTTGAATAAATTTTTTCAATGTTTGTGTTATCAACGAACCTGCCTGACGATTGGCAGCGAATAAAAAAACGAATTTACGAATACAAAACGAAATTCGTGTCATCCCGACCTTAGGAGGGATCTGGCTATGTGCAAGCCTGGCTTTCACACAACCAGATTCCTCGCCGCTAAAAAGCTGGCTCGGAATGACACAAATCAGTGTTTTGTCTTTGACGCCATTATACATACGTGGTAAGCTTCATTTTATTGCCTTTATACCTAACTTTATCCCATGCAATTTAAAATAGGTGATAAAGTAAGATTCCTCAACGAAAAAGGTGAAGGTGTGATCAGCGGTTTTGTTAACAAAACTACTGTCAACGTACGCATTGAAGAAGGATTTGATATTCCCTATCTGATCGATCAATTGGTTACTATTCATAACAACAAACCCTCCGAACCAATAAAACCCCCGGAGCCGTTGCCAGTTAACGAAATTGTGACTGTTATAAAAGAGATCATCCCGGTCGATTCAACTTTTTCAAAAGGGGTTTACCTGCTTTTTATTCCGGAATCGGATAAAAACATTCTTGAAGAACCTTTGCAACTGGCCATTACTAATTATACTGCGTATGATCTGTTGTATACCTTGTCGACGAAACGTGCGGAAGGTTATGTTACAATAAGTTCAGGCGACATTTCCGCCGGTAGGAATAATAATATTTTACTCATCAGCCGCAGCGAACTGGAGCGCTTCACGCATGTTAAAATCGATCTCATTTATTATAGCAATGCTGCGCATAAGCCGCAGCCGCCTGTGTCGGAGATCCTTCGTATTAACCCGGTGAGGTTTTATAAGGAGAATAATTTTGTAAAAACACCATTTGTACCCAAACGCGCGTTTGTTGCTGCAATAGCCGGTTTGGATGATTCCTCTAATTGGGAAAATGTTGAAATTGATCCCGATGAATTGGCCCGTGCAATGAAACAGAAAAAATCTTCCGTTCAAACTGTATTGAGTAAACCTCATAAGCTGAACGACCCTGAAGTGGAAGTTGATTTGCACATCGAGGAATTAATTGAAAGTCACGCAGGCATGAGCAACGCACAAATACTGGATGTTCAGTTGAAACATGTTAAGGCCGAACTTGAAACTGCAATCGCTTCCAATGTAAAGAAGATCACATTTATTCATGGAGTTGGTATTGGCCGGCTTAAGCAGGAGATTTATACTATTCTTAAAACCTACGATCGTATTCGTTTTTACGATGCGCCTTATTCCAAATACGGGTTTGGAGCCACGGAGGTGGTGTTGCGTTGATTCGTTTGTTTCGGCTCCGCTCAACCAACGAATCCCGTACCCTGAGCGGAGTCGAAGGGTACTATCTCCGTAAAATTTTTCTTACCTTTGTAAAGCAAATCGTTCTATCGCTCTGCAGCTCTGCTGCAGGGAGGAAAGTCCGGGCAACACAGAGTGTCCTGCCCCGTGAATAGCGGGGGTATTCCGCAGAAATGCTGAATAACAGAAAGTGCCGCAGAGAATAGTAGCCATGTAGCATGTACTGCATGGTCATAGTGAAAACGTGAGGTAAGAGCTCACGAACTGTTGTGGCAACATACAGTTGGGTAAACCTCGGGAGTTGAAAGGTCAAATAAGTCCCGATTTTGAAGTTACTCGCTTCAATTTCACTTCGGTGAGTATCGGGATGGGTAGATCGCTTGATCCTGTTCAGCAATGATCAGGACAGATAAATGATAGAAACCCGGCCGAAAGGCGGGGATACAGAACCCGGCTTACAGGTTTGCACAAAATAAGAAGCCATCCCGACGACTCGGGGTGGCTTCTTTGTTTATGTTTTCTTTGGGAGTTTATAGCCTATCTGTATTCTTGGTTTCGTTCGTTTTTCTTTCTTTTCCAGTAACTCATCTAAGTATTGAAAAACTAACTCTATATTTTTAGTGTGATTGCCTAATTTCTGTTTTATCTGTTCTACTTCTAATCGTAATTCGGTATTGTCTGCGAGCATTTCCCGCATTTTTACGAAAACCTCAATAATGCGTATACTCATTTGTTTTGCTCTTTTACTTCTGAGTACATTCGCAAGTTGTAAAATGCCGTGCTCACTAAAAACATATGGTAAATATCTTTGACCTCCCCAACTTGAGGTCACAAACTGTGACCTCAAGTTGCTAAACTCTTTTTCTGTTAATTCAAACATGAAATGCTCAGGGAATATATCAATATTGCGCTTTACGGCTTGTTTCAAAACTTTTGTTTCAACCTGGTAAAGCTCTGCAAGATCTTTGTCTAACATTACTTTCTGTTTCCTGATAAAATAAATTTTATTCATTATTATTTCATCAGGCATTATTGTCGTAGATGTTTTTTTTGACATATGATTATAGGTGCCGATATTTTTGATGATATAAAACTAATGGTTTTTTTGAGGTCACAATTTGCGACCTCAAAAAATGACATTAATTCCAACTATTTATTTAAGTTTTACGTAACAGGGTTTCACCAAAACTTAAATAATATGAAAAAGAAGTACGATTCCTCGGTAGTGTTTTTATACGCTACAGGTAATGAACGGTTGCTGCCGCACGATTTCCGGAAACAAATTCCGTACAGCACTATTTCGACCTGGCGAAAGGCCGACTACACAGAATATTTAGGAAATGAATTCAGGAGTTTTTTTGATGAAGCGTTTGAAAGCGCTGAGATCAGTTATAAGTACAAGCGGCTGAAACGTACAATGATGGGGTTGGCCCGTTCCTGGATCACCCTTTCTTCGGCTATTGCACCGGTTTTGAAGAACGCGAAGAAGGATAAGAAATTACAAAGCGATATGCTTAATGCTATACGATACATGCGGGAGCATATAGGGCTTGAGCGATCATTAAAATTGTTGGGACTTAACCGCTCCCTTTATCAGCAATGGATATTGGAAGCTCGTTTTAAATGTTTCGATTCGTTTTCGGCTTTATGTGTAAAGCGGCATCCTTACCAACTCGAACTGGATGAGATCACCAAAATGAAAAAGATGCTGACGGACCCGAAGTTACATCATTGGCCCATTGTTTCAATTGCCGCGCTGGCCCTGCGTAAAAAAAGAATTGTGGCCAGCCTTTTCAGTTGGTATAAATACGCTCGCATACATAACATAACAAAAAAATTAGTAAAAAAGGATAAGAAAACAATTGGCTTGCTGGCCAATTGGCCAAATGAATATTTGCATGTTGATACAACTTATTATCCTTTAACAAGCGGGCAAAAAATATGTATTGCTTTTGTGATGGATAATTATTCGAAAATGATACTGGGTTTTCATGCTGCCGAAAATTTAAGTTTTGATGTGGTAAAACAAGCCCTCAAAAAGGCCCTCGAAGTGATACAAACACATCCGGACCAGGAGCACAGCTTTTTGGTTGCTGATGGAGGCCGCGAAAACCACAATAAGCAAATCGACAAATTTATTACGGAGTTGAGCGGACACAAAATCACTAAAATAAGAGCGTTGAGAGATATACGTTTTTCAAACTCCCCGGTTGAGGCGGTACATCGTACAATGAAAGGAAGGTATTTACGTAATCAGAAATTTGATACCATTGATGCTTTGATAAAATATATTGAATGGGCCGTAATGGATTACAATGTACTAAGGCCTCATTACAAGCACAGACCCAAAACGCCCCAAGAGGTATATTTTAATAAGCCACTCGGTTTTGATATTAAGAAAAGAGTTAAACAAGCTCTTCAAACAAGGATACAAAATAACCAATGCGCTAAATGCATACAATGTAAGGGAGCAAAAGCCGATGGAAGCTGTGCCGGTAAAGTGAATTGCCGGCTTTAGGCCGAAAAAATAAATGAATGCTACCTTCGGTGTACCG
>JAEUTS010000052.1 GCA_016787005.1 Bacteroidia bacterium | reverse complement strand
ACTCCGAAGATGGTGCCGAATAACATGCCTCCGAGTGCTGATGCACCTATGGTGTGGTTGCCAACAGCACCAGGGCCGGTAGCAATAACCAAAGGAATAAGCCCGGCTATAAACGCAAAAGAGGTCATTAGAATTGGCCGGAAACGAGCTCTCGCTCCTTCAATAGCTGCGTCCAGGACAGTTGCTCCTCTTCTGTGTTCCTGAACGGCAAATTCTACAATCAGTACGGCATTTTTACCAAGCAATCCGATGAGCATGATCAATCCTACCTGTGCGTATACGTCATTGGCCAATCCCATCATTTGTAAAAGCAGGAATGATCCGAACACGCCCGGAAAAACAGAAAGAAGCACGGCAAATGGCAGAAGAAAACTTTCATACTGTGCGGCCAGAATTAAATAAACAAATAAGATAACCACCAGGAATATATAAAGCGCTTCATTCCCTCTTTTTGCTTCATCATAGGAAAGCCCTTGCCAGGCAATATCATAACCTTGCGGCAAAGTTTGTTTTGCCACTTCTTGTATCACTTTAATGGCATCTCCTGAGGAGTAACCCGGGGCAGGAACACCGTTAATTAACGAAGAGTTATATAAATTGTACCGGGATATTTCATTGGGACCTTGTGTCTTTTTTATTTTCATAAAAGAAGAATACGGAACCATTTCATCACGATCATTTTTTACGAACAAATTCAAAATGTCCGACGGCTGTTTTCTGAATTCAGGGCCGGCCTGCGTATACACCTTATAATAATTGTTGAACCGAATAAAGCCTTGTTCGTAAGTACTTCCGATCAAAACATTCAGATTTTCCATGGCTTTTCCAATAGAAACTCCTTTTTGCATAGCCAGCTTATTATCAACAATCAGTTCGTATTGCGGATACTTGGCAGAGTACGACGCAAATAGTCCGGTCAATTCTTTTCTTTTTCTTAATGCGGCCAAAAACTCACCGTTTACTTCATCAAATTTCTGATAATCCGGATCACTGTTTTTGTCCAGTAAACGCACCGCAAAACCATCAGAAGTACCATATCCCGGTACAGCAGGTGGTTCAAAGTATTCAATAGTGGCGGGAAGGTCTTTTGATTTCTCCTCGAGCTCTTCAATTATTTGTTTTGATGAGTGTTTCCTCTCTGACCAATCTTTTAAGTTAATAAGGCAGGTTCCCGCATTTGAGCCTCTGCCCTCGGAAAGAATTTCATAACCTGCAAGAGAAGTCACAGAGAGAACGCCATCAACTTCCTTAGCAATGTGCTGAAGCTTTGTTGATATTTCATTGGTTCGTTCAAGTGTAGTTCCCGGAGGTGTTTGAATGATCGCGTAGATCTGACCCTGATCTTCATTGGGTATAAATCCTGCCGGGAGAATTTTGTTTACCCCTGAAATACCAAAACCAAATACGATCAATATTCCATAGGTAACCACTCTGCGGTTAACTATCAGCCGCAGGAGGCCTGTATATTTGCCGGTAATTTTTTCGAAACCTTTATTAAACCAGTTAAGAAACACCTGTATAGGTGTTTTTCTTTTCGGCTGACCATGTGTGTTTCTCAATAGTATTGCACAAAGCACGGGCGTTAGTGTAAGCGCAACCACACCCGAAAGCACAATGGCTGTTGCCATGGTTATGGAAAACTGACGATAAAGCACACCAACCGGACCTGTCATAAATGAAACAGGAACGAATACCGCGGTCATTACTAATGTAATGGCGATAATAGCACCGCTTATTTCACCCAGAACTTTTTTTACCGCTTTTAACGGGGACAAATTGTCTTCCTCCATTTTAACGTGAACGGCCTCAACCACCACAATGGCATTATCTACCACTATACCAATAGCCAAAACGAGCGCAAACAGGGTTATCAGGTTGATGCTTAAATCAAACACCTGCATAAATGCAAACGTACCTATAAGTGATACCGGAACAGCCAGGATTGGAATGAGAGTAGAGCGCCAATCGCCCAGAAAAACAAATACCACCAAAGCAACCAGTATGAAAGCTTCCAGCAATGTATGAAGTACCTTTTCTATGGAGGCATTAACGAATGTTGAAACATCGTAGTTGATTTCATAATCCACACCGGGAGGAAAATCTTTTTTCAGTTCAACAAGTTTTGATTTCACATTCTCAATTACAGTGTTGGCATTGCTACCTGCGTTCTGCTTCATTACAATTGAAGCGGAAGGTCTGCCGTCCTTGTTAGAGTATATATCGACAAACTCGCTGCCTATCTCTATATCAGCTACGTCCTTAAGCCTGAGAATTTCGCCATTAGGATTAGCCTTGATGATAATATCATCGTACTCTTCCGGTTTATTATACCAACCTTTGTATGAGAGGACATATTCCTGCGATTGTGCTTTTATCCCTGAGCTCAACCCCACTCTTCCCGGCCTTCCAAGCACACTTTGTTGGTCAATAGCATCCAATACTTCTTCCGAGGAAATATTATACGCTCTCATTCTATCGGGGTTTAACCAAACGCGTATGGCAAAAGCACGGCTACCTACAGCCTCGGCTCTGCCCATTCCGCTTATCCTTTTTACTTCCGGTAAAATATACGTGTTGGCATAGTTGAATAGAAATTTCTCATCAATATTATTAGTGGTACTGTATAGATTTACATACATCAACATGCTGGGTTGAATAGGAGTTATGATTACCCCTTCCCTTTGAACCAGTATAGGAAGGTTAGCCATCACCTGGTCAATTCTTGTTTTTACCCTTATTGCCGCAATGGTCGGATCTGTCCCTGGTTCGAATATGATATCAATACCTGCTTCGCTGGCGCTGCTGGCGGTTGAAAGCATGTATTGCATTCCCTGAACTCCATTGATGGCTCTTTCCAGAATAGTTAAGGTTGATTTAACCAACACCTCAGCATTTGAGCCAGGAAATTCAATGAAAATACTGACCCTTGGCGGTGCAATATCAGGGAACTGAGCCACTGGCCTTGTGTACATTGCAAGTAACCCTACGAAAACTATTCCAAGAGATAAGGCTATGGCAAGAACCGGTCTTTGTATAAATTTATTAAACATCTCTGCTGTTTTTTTCTTGCCTATTCGGCATGTAAATTATTTAAGTCGGACAATACCTTTTCAAAAGGCACGAACTCACTTTCTATTTTCTCATTGTTTTTTACCTTGCCAATGCCCTCTACAAGTATTTTGTCGTTCGGGTTAAGGCCCGAGGTAATTATGTATAAGTGCGGCATTTCCTGAGCTACAGTAATCTGCTTTGACTTCACCACATTGTTTTCATCTACCACGTAAACAAACTTCTTATCCAGGATATCAAACGTTGCCTTTTGAGGAATCAGCATGGCATTTTTGAGAAGAACAGGCATCAGTATATTTCCTGTTTCACCATGTCTAAGTATCCGCTTTGGATTAGGGAATGTTGCCCTAAATGCAATGTTACCCGTTTCATTATTAAAATCGGCTTCAATCGTTTCAACTATCCCCTCCTGATCGAACAATTCATTGTTAGCCATCTGAAGATGCACTTTTTGCTGCCCTTCCTTTTTTGTAGGTGCTACATAATTCAGGTATTCGGCCTCAGGCACATTAAAGTAAACCCACATTTTGCTGTTATCTGATAGCGTGCTAAGTAATTCTCCCTCATCCACCAGACTTCCCAGCCGCACATTAAAGCGGTCCATAATCCCGTCAAATGGCGCTTTTATTTCCGTAAATCCTAAATGTGCTTCTGCCAAAGCCAATTCGGCTTTAGCTTTATTCAATGTAGCTTTGGCTAATGCCAACTCATTTTTTGAAACAACATTACTATCTGCGAGTGATTTTGTGTTTTGATATTCGATCTCAGCAAAATTAGCCTCCGCCTGCGCCTTTTGTAGTTCTGCCTGGTATATCATAGGCATGATTTGAAACATGACCTGTCCCGCTTTTACAAACTGGCCTTCATCTACAAAAATTTTCTGGAGGTAGCCTCTTTCCAGCGCCCTTAATTCAATATGTTGTATTGAACGGATTTGACACACATAGTCCCTGGCAACAGAAGTGTCTTTAACCATGGGGCGGGTCACTAAAAATTTTGCATTGCTTTCCTTTTCTTCCTTTTTTGATTCGCAGCCTGTATGGCCTAAAATGGAAATGAGACTCATGAGTAAGAGCGCTTTATTCTTATGCCAACCTGCCATCAGGCCTGACAAGATACTATGCGAACTTGATGACCCGGTTGGTATTACGCCCTGTCGGTCTGCGACACTTGATTGCAATTGAGTATTAAATAATATTACTTGTTTCACGATACTTTTTTTTGAGAATTTATAAATATGTATTTCATGATGAGAAACTCATACATCAAATACAACGAAACGGAATACTGAGAAATAATATAACCCTGAAAGGTTAAACGAGAAATGAAATCAGATTAAATAAATGCAGTTTTTGATATGCAGAGGAATAGAAAAAGCTAAATCAACAAAAGGTTGGGGAATAAGAAAGTGATTGTACGTCTTTTTAAAATAATGTGCCGGGGATAAGCCGGCAAAAGTTATAAAGGGAAAATGACCTTTTTCAGAATCCTCTTCATTCTCCTCAAGATTTTCCTCAATTGCCAGGAAAGCGGCTTCGTCAGATGAGGAACCGGCGGTGTGAAAACTCTGTGATGAGAAAAATACTTTTGATTGGCCTGATAAAACTACAAATGAATTTGCTTTTGTATTTGTGTAATAAGACGAGCTTATAGCACATTGTACCAATGTGACAACAAAAACACCTAACAACAAACAGGTAAAAAAAATAAGCCTCTTATTCTTTTGCATGATACAATTTTAGTGATAAATTTTAAAAATCAGAAAATTGTGCTGTTAATATTTGTTAATTTAAATACATTCTAATGGTTTCTCTTTAGTCTCAATAAAAACCATTAAAGCCTCTCAAAGGAGGCTTTAATGGTTTTCCGGAAACAGAATTCCGTTATTTCATATGTATTTTCTTAACTATACTTTTTATTTCATAATAATCTTTATTAATAATCGCTTTGGTCAATATTCTGCTTTCAACCTTATTCAGTGAAATTCTGGTTTCGCCCAGGCTCAAAACACCTAAAATACCAGGCTTGCCTTTAAAACCATCCAATAAGAGATCGTATGCCGTTTTCGCATTTCCCTTATTAATTTGTTCACTCTTCATGTTATAGCAGTTCTATCACCTGTTTTACGCAATAACTGCTGCAAATGTTCCTTCTTTTCGACCATTGCAGCCTTTTCAACTACGTATCAAGACTTAAATGCTATGGATTGATATACCCGACTGTCCAATACAACAAATAGTTTAACTTTACCCGAACACAAGAAGCGTTAAATAAACTGTTGGAAATTTTCTTAGTTTTAAGCTATGATCTGGTGGAATAGTATAATAAATAAGTTTATTTATCATAAGGATAAACTTGACCCGGAAACCAGCCTTAAGGCGTCCTTCTTTATTGGTTCCTCATTTGTATTTTTTCTTCTATGTCTCCTCTCAATTCCATATTTCCTTATTCTGATTCCTGAGGAGGTAGAAAAAAATCCTGAAATGTTCTACGCGAATTTTTTTGGTGCTTTTTTTACTTTGGCACTTCTTTTTGTATATAGACGATTTGGCGGCAGGATAATAATAGTAAATCTGATCACCTTATTCGGATATGGTGGAAATCCCGGAACGTATCAGTTAAATGGAGGTATTTATTCGCCGGATTGTATTTGGGGCATCATTATATCAGCCTGGGTATTTTTAGTTGCCAACAGGTTAAGTGGTTTTATCTGGATGGGCATTTCAATGGCAACATTGGTTTTTTTCTATTACGCGGAATTAAACGGGTATAGAGATTTTTTTGGCGATTTGGCTCATCTGAAATCCGACTACTTCTTTTACAATTATTTTCTGGCCGGAATATTTCTCTTAATAATAATTTCCCTTTATGAATCAAGTAAAAGAAAATTTGTAACCGACCTGAAGATTTCAAAGTCGGAAATTGAAACGCAGAAAAAAGAACTGGAAGCGCAAAGGGAAGATATTATCTCCAGCATCAACTACGCTCAAAAGATACAATACGCTGTACTCCCGAATGAAGATTCCATTTACAGGGCGATCCCTCTTTCGTTTATTCTTTACAAACCCCGTGATATTGTAAGCGGAGATTTTTTCTGGTTCCATGAAATTGATCGCGATAATTATATTATCGTTTGTGCCGATTGCACCGGACATGGCGTTCCGGGTGCCTTTATGACTGTTATAGGAAGCAACCTGCTTACTCAAATTGTAAAAGAAAACAAGATAACCAAACCTTCAGAGATACTTGCCGAACTGGACCTGAAGATCACAGAAACTTTAAAACAGGAAAAAACACGTACCGCATACGTTCAGGACGGCATGGATATGTCGCTGCTTAAAGTGAATAAAGCTGACTGTGAATTCGTTTACACTTCAGCCAAGCGCCCGGCTATTTTTATCCGGGATGCAGAGATCAGGGAATTTAAAGGAAGCAAACTATCAGTGGGCGGAATGAGAAGCGGAGAAAAGAAGTTCGAAGAAATAAAAATGAATTATAAAGAAGATGATATAATCTATCTTTTTACCGATGGGTATATTGATCAGTTCGGAGGCAGTGACAACAAGAAATTTATGATAAAACGATTCAGGGAGCTGCTGCTTAAAATATGGAATTTGCCAATGGCAGAACAAAAACAAAACCTGGAGAACACGATCAGCAAATGGATCGGCAAAAACGAACAGACTGATGATATACAGGTAATAGGAATAAGATTTTAACCAGGGAAGGAAAGTGACTTTTATGAGATACCGGTTATTTATACTACTGATCCTCGTGGCATTTTCTGCCGCCGCACAGGTCAAAGACAAATACGATAAAATAGTTGATTCACTCAAACAAATTGGCCAGGAGGAAAAGCTAATCCCGTATTTTAAGGAGGAAGTAAAATCAAATCCGAAAAACGAGAAAGCCTTGCGGTGGCTTGGGTACCTGTATATTGCCGATAACCAGCTTGACATCGGTGAAAAATATTACAACGATGCTTTAGTTGTAAATCCAAAATGCGCCCGCTGCTATATGAATATGGGCAGGATATACCTCGTAAAAAATGATAATACAAAAGCGCTTGAATTGTTTGACCGATCAATAGCCATTGACCCTAAGGACGCAATACTTTATATAACCCGGGCCAACCTGAAAGAATACCTCGATGACAAACCCGGAGCGCAGGCCGACTACAACCAGGCGATTGAGCTCGATTCAAAAAACGCAAACTATTTCATTCAACGCGGAAATTTTCATTCTCATCAAAACAATTTTTCTGACGCGATATCTGACCTGAACAAAGCCGTTGAACTGGCCCCGGACAATTATAACTCATACTTTCAGCGGGCGAGTGTTTATTTCAGCAACCAAATGCCTCAGGAGGCCCTTAAAGATATTAACACCGCTATTCAACTTGAAGGCAACCTGCATTCGCTCTTTACAGGACGAGGAGCAATTTACGATGCGCTCAATGAATATAATAAGTCCATAGAAGATTATTCAAGATCCATCGAGCTGAATCCGAATGATCTTCTTCCGTACAAGAACAGAGCCCTCGCCAGGTACAAACTGAATGACCTGGACGGATCGTGCAGGAATTACTCCGAAGTATTAAAATTAATAAAGGAACTTGATATTAATGATCCATCACTTATTAAGGAAGTTGAATACGCGATAAATGATTACTGCGACTCAACAAAACCGGGTTTTTATTTTCAAAGGGGAATGGCGTTTTATGACCGTCAACAATTTCAAAATGCTGTGGAAATTTATACAAAGGGTCTGAAGAAATTTCCAAAAACACCAATGGCATTATCATTCAGGGGAAACTCCTTCCTTGCGCTTAAAAACTACAGAAGCGCCCTGGAAAGTTATTACTCCGCTTTAGAAAATAAAGAGCAATTATTGGCTGACATTAAGAGTAACCCCCGGTTTGCTAATGCCACACCCGAAAACATTACCATGTACTATAATGGCTCACTGGCCTCCATACAAGTCAGTATTGCTATATGCAAATTCGCTTTAGGGCTTTACAAGGAAGCATTATCTGAAATTGAAAAAGGGATAACGCTTGCACCGGACGTAAAAGATTTCGGGAAAGAAGATTTTTACAACGTGCGCGGAAATGCCCTGCTCGCTCTCGGAAAATATCAAAAGGCATTTGACGATTTTGAAAAGTGTATTGCTTTAAATCCCGGCTTCGCCTCGGCTTATGTAAACAGGGCTGTGGCAAAGGTTAATCTTACAAAAAAAACCGGGATGACGTTGGCCAAAGTAAAAACCGACATAAACCCGCGGGCATTTAATGCCGAGTGGAACATTCCGTATAAAATAACCGTGAACGAATCCGACCCTGCTATTCTTTCAGCACTGGCGGACTGTGATAAAGCCATACAAATGAACCCTGATCAGGGCTATGCTTATTACATGCGGGGACGAATAAAAAAATTGCTTATTTATGGCAATTACTGCCAGGACTTCATCAAAGCGAAAGACCTGGGCTATCCGGCAGAAAATGAGTTTTGGAAGGATTGCGGTAAGTAATACAGCTCCCCCACCTGATCTTTCCCTTTTCTTATCCGCAAAATTTATCGCGAATCCGGGAAGATGATATAAAACAACCATCGTACTGATATAGGTCATGGATCATGTGATCAATCCCTCCTACTTTCGGGTTATAAAAAAATATTGAAAATGAAAAAAATAGTGGTCATTTTTACATTGGCACTTTCAACAAGTGTGTGGTCGCAAAATGATGTTGCAGTGCTGCATAAACTTATTTCAAGCGATAGTTCATCGGCACGCATTATATTTAGCTATCCCGATTCAAGCCGAACTGTGATCTTTACCGCTGCAACTTATCCGCAGGGGTTTACACGATTGGAAGAAATTCAAAAGAACACCTCGGCCGCTTTTAAAAAAGCGGTGTCGAAATACAACCAAAGTAAACAAAAACAACTTTGGGATATTTCACGATACCCGGGATTAATTGCGATGCTCATTAATAATAAAGACAAGTCCGAGGCTGAGTTGAATATATTATTGAAAGTATATCCTCAGGAAACAAAAAAAGCAGCCCTTTTTTTTGTTAAAAAAGAATATCCCATTTTGGTTGAAATGGAAAATATCCGCCTCGATTTCGAATCAAAATATAAAATGTTGGTCAACGATTTCCCCGTTGAAATACAAAACTCATTTAATACCCTTTTGCGTGATCCCGAATTAATCTCAATATTAACATCAGATATTAAAACGACCATTAAGCTTGGCGACCTGTATAAACGGAATCCGGGCCTTCTCAAACACACTGCAGACTCAGTTAATGCACAGATCGCGAAAGAAAGCGGAAAAGAATATGAAGACTGGAAAAGCGGCATCAGCAAAGATTCAACCGTTCAGAAAGAATTAAAACAGGTATCGGGTCAATATGCAAAGGATGAAGAATATCTAGATGACGTTTACAAAAGCGAAGATCGGGATGTAACCATAATTTACAATACTCCTCCTTACCCTTATTGGGCCGGATATCCATATTGGTATGAAACACCATATTGGCATCCGTATCCATGGTGGTATCATTCGGGCTTTTACTGGAACCCGGGCGGAAGGATCATTTTCTTTGGCATGCCCAGTTACCACTTTGGTTGGTGGTATTATAATCACCCTCATTACTACCAGCGTTATCGCCGAACATCTGATTTTTTTGATCATCACTACCAGGGTCACCCCCACTCTAATAATGGGTTTAACAGAAGCATTAATGAATGGCAAAGGAGAACTCCCGCAGGTGGCACAAACAGAACCCCTGAAAGAAGATCGGGCAGTGAGAACAAAAGTGGTGGCAGAAGGCGTTAAAACAGCAGTCTGAATTTCCTGCCGTTGATTATTAATAGGATTTTTTTCAAAAAATTTCCTCCTTTAAACATCCTGAAACCCTTCACGACCGGATCGGACAACACGTGTGAAAGCCTATCAAAAAATTTTTTGTTGCTTTGATTTTACCGTACCTTGCTCACTAATCCAATCTATACAGCTATGGAAGATTAATACAAAACTTTCCCGGTTGGAAATAAAAAAAGCGGGGCGAAAGAAATTAGCACAGATTTGAGGTTTCTGTAAAAAATAATGCGGATATATAGACCATAAACAACTTTCGGCTGTAATAAATTGTCAGAATGAACGTTACATCAATGTAAATCATCAAAACTATATAATGGAAAAGTCTTCTTTTTTTGAACGCCTGAATAACTGGGCAAAAAGATCTGTAACACTTAAACTTATTTCTATAGGAGTTCTCATCTTAATTCTTTTGATACCTACTTCTATGCTTACCTCGTTGATCTATGAGCGGCAAGGGTTACGTGATAGCGCTATTGATGAGGTCAGCTCCAAGTGGGGCAATGCTCAAACTTTTGGAGGACCGGTACTTTCCATTCCCTATACTACAATTATTAAAGATGATAAAGGTCAGTCTGAAACTGTTATCCGTTATGCCCATTTTTTACCTGACCAGATAAAAATTACCGGGGTAGTAACTCCTGAGAAACGCTACCGTGGAATATATGTTGTGGTATTGTATTCAACCAAACTGCATGTCACAGGAAAATTCAGTTACCCGGATATTAAAGCATTGAATATACCGGAAAGCAGCTACCTGTTCAATGATGCCTCGATATCACTTGGTATTCCTGACATGAAAGGGATCAATGAAGCCATTACCTTTAAAATGAATGACACTTCCTATTCATTTAATCCGGGACTGCCGACACATGACATCTTTACATCAGGCGCAAGTTTTGGATTCGAACTCCTCAAACAAGGAACTTATACTTTCGACTTCGATGTTAACCTGAACGGCAGTACTTCACTGAACTTTCTGCCTTTCGGAAAAGAAACGACAGTATCATTACATTCAAACTGGGACAGTCCAAAGTTTGAAGGCGCGTTTTTACCGGATACACGGGAAATAAGTACACAGGGCTTTACAGCTGATTGGAAAGTACTGCAGCTTAATCGCAATTATCCGCAGCAGGGTTTAGGTTCTTTTATTTCTCCTGCTACAAATGAATATCAAACCCCTTCCGATTATTCCATGGCTTCATTCGGGGTAAGGCTGTTATTGCCCATTGATGAATATCAAAAGGCCATGCGTTCCGTAAAATATTGCATCATGTTCATTATTATAACTTTCCTCACATTCTTTTTTGTAGAGGTATTGAACAAAAAGCGTATACACCCGATACAGTATTTATTAGTAGGTTTCGCCGTTTGTTTATTTTACGTATTGCTGCTTTCAATTTCCGAACATTTGAAATTTGATTCAGCTTACTTAATAGGATGCGTAAGTATTCTCGTACTGATCACCTTTTATGCTAAAAATGTTTTCAAAAACAATAAGCTTACCGCTATATTCAGTGCTTTGCTCGCCTTACTTTATGGGTTCTTCTATTCCTTAATGCAATTGGAAGACTATTCCCTTTTACTCGGCAGCTTAGGTTTATTTATTATCCTTGGTACTATCATGTACCTTACCCGTAAGGTAGATTGGTATGGAATAAGTTCTGGATCACAACCCGAAAGCTAAATAAAATATCAAATTTAAGCCCCTTTAAATACACACGAATCTGTGTATTATTTCCTTTTGGTATTATTATTATTTTCAAGTACATTGGTCTTGCTTTTTTATAAACCCAATTCTTTACCTAAACAATTTTCCACATGAGATCAAATCTGTTCCTGATCATTTTTTTGTTCTTCTTTAGTCCCGTATTTGCAGGCAATAGCAACAAATGGTTTACCATTGGTGCCCGGGGCACTGTTACCGGCCCTTTCCTGATCAACTCAAATGAATATAAAGACAATGGCTTAAAACACAATTTCGCCATAGGCGGAAGCGGTGGTGCAATGATCGGCTTTCACTTCAACGACTGGGGGTCAATAAATGTAGAAGGATTGTATTCCATATACAGCCGGAAACTTAAAAGTGCCGTTGACAGCCTGCCCTGGACAAGCTCTACTACTCTTACCTATCTGGAGTTCCCTATACTATTCAGAGCTGAGTGGAATTTTAAATATATTGAAGGTGGGGTGTTATTTGGTCAGCTGATCGGCGCTAACGGGTCATATGCAAATGAAAAATACCCCAAACTTGATTATGATGTAAAAGACATTAAAGAAAATCTTAACCCGTCAAATACCGCTATTGTATTCGGATGGGGGACAAACCTGATGGGCGATGGAGGACTGATGCTGTCGCTGGGAATTCGTCTCACATACGGATTAACTGACATTGTAAGCGACCTTGGAGGAAAAGGGAAAAGTTATTATCCCCTGGCTGACGGAACTGCCGCAACTGCTCAATCATACAAACCTACAAATACAGCTACTGTTGGCATTCATCTTAGTCTTGATTTTGATCTTGGCTATATAGTATCATCAAGCTGCGGAAGGAAACACAAATTCGCGCTTTTCGGACATTAGTATTGATTGGACTGAATACAAAAAGGAGTTTCTCCTTATTACAATTTTATTCCTATCACCAGCAGATCGTCTACCTGTTCAAATCCTCTCATCCAGCCATTAATGTTCTCATCCACAAGAGCAAGTTGCTTTTGGATCGGCAGATCTTTTATGGAAAGGATGAACTTTTTGAAATTGGCCGTCATATATTTTTTCCCTTGCGGCCCGCCAAACTGATCAGGGTACCCGTCACTGGTCATGTATAATCTATCCCCTTCCGACAATTGCATTTCATGTAATTTGTATTTGAAGTCGTGTACAGTATTACTTGCTACACTTGCCTTTGTAGGCTTTATCTCTTCCAGCTCATTACTTCCCTTTTTAACGATCCACAGGGAACGATAAGCCCCGGTATACCACACTTTATGTGTTTTTGTATTGATCCGCAACAATGCAATTTCCATCCCGTCCTTTGTGGTGTTCTCATCGTCACTCTGCTTCAGGGCAATTTTGATTTCATTATTGGCATAATGTAAAATTTCTGAAGGCACCTGGGAAATATTTGCAGCCTCATTTAATTTATCTGAGCATATCATGCTCATAAATCCTCCCGGAACCCCATGTCCCGTACAATCAGCAGCACCCAACAAAAATTCATGGTCACTGATCTTGTGATACCAATAAAAATCCCCTGACACAATTGCTTTGGGCTGAAAGAAAACAAAAAGGTCATTCCATGTTTTTTTAATTTCCTTAACCGACGGAAGTATTGCATCCTGTATCCTTTTCGCATAGTTGATACTGTCTGTAATTTCCTGGTTCTTGTGTTCGATTTCTTCCTTTTGGTGCGCTATGGTTTTGGTTCGCTCGGTAATTACCTTTTCAAGTCTAATGTTTTGCTCCTTCAGTCTTTTTATATTCAGTTTTACGATCAACCAGATCAAAGAAGCTGTAAGAATTGTATAAAGCACATATGCCCACATTGTACGATACCACGGAGGCAAAACAGTAAACGCAAAAGAAACTTCTTTGCCTTCCTGGCCCATTACATTCTGCGCCTTCAGATGAAACACATAATAACCTTCTTGAAGATTATTATACGTTATATCCTGTTTCTTGACCCAGTTATTATATTTCTCTTCCTTGCCTTCCAGGTAATAAGAAAACTTAAGTTCATTTTTATCATAGTAGTCGGCTGCTGCAGGAACAACATGTATCTCATTATATTTAAATGGTATCTCAAAGTCCTTGTATTTACTAATGCCCGTAAGATTCTCTAACGTATCGTTTTTAAAATCGAGCTTGGAGATAAAAGTATAAAACGGACTTTGTTTGGGCGACAAACTGGTATTATAACAATAAAGTCCTTCGTTCGTTGAAATATAAACATAATCCGAATCCTTGAAAAAATCCTTGGCATCAACACCCTTGATACGACGCAGCATAAAATATTTTTCAGTCACCTTATTTGTTTCAATTGAAACCGCCCGTAATATATCGCTCTGCTGAGTCCTGTTTTCCACGAGAGTTCGGCCGTGAAACCACAGATCGTTGTTAATCTGCCTGGCATGAGCAACTGACAAACCGCCGCCGGACGATAGCGAATTAAGGTAGTTTAGCTTTAAACACGTTGGTGATGTAGTGCTGTTTATGATCTTGTATAGTCCTTGCGTAGTCCCTATCAAAAGTTCTCCAAAATAGCTGAAAATGTAGTTTTCAGGTAAAGATGGCAGCCCCTCTGTTTCGGTAAGACGTTTTTCTTTATAATTATTATTTACATCCAGAATATATATCCCATTACTTGAAGTACCAAACCCCATTAGCCCGTCCTTGTTTATGGCCGCAGACCGCACAGCGCCCCAATCATTAAATTTTTTTACTTCGGTAATTCCGTTGTTATTATAACTTACAATAGTTAATCCATTATCCGTTCCAAGGTATAATATGGTTGAATCATTGGGATCAGGAAAAAGGCTGTAAACAGTTAAATCGCTCAAAAGTTTACTTCTGCCGTTGTTCATGCTGTACAATCCATCGGCTGTTCCAACAAGTAAATTATTGTTCCTAACAAGAAGTGCGAATGACTGGTTTCCGATATCGGTTTCAACAAATTTATTTTGAGCGGGGTCCAAAACCTGCAACCCTTTATCGGTTGCGATGTATAGTTTTCCCTCAAATTTCGCAGACGATTGTATTACCCCTCTAATTCCGTTATTTTTGGTCCAATGAGTTATTGGTGTATTAAATTCAACAAATGAAATTCCAAAATTCAAGGAAAGCCATAAATTTTCATTCCCGTCTACAAAAATATTTTTAACTCCATTATCCAATAAACCATCCTTATCAGTAATGCTTTTGAATGTTTTAAAATGTTTATCTACAATTAATACTCCGCCTTTCAACCCCCCAAGAGCATATGTTTGGTCATTTATTTTTGCCCCGCAATACAACTCGCTTTTTGCAAGCCAACCATCAACAGGAGTTGTAATTTTTGAAAAGACTGATTTCCACGGAAACTCTGCATCATAAACCAAAATATGCATTCCATTATTACGTGTACCTACCCAAAACGTTTGATTTTTGTATGGGAGAATGAAATCAACCCGCTGATCAGAAAAAGCTTCGGTATTTTCTATCTTCCTTAGGTGACCATCAACAAATACCTTAAAGCCGACTCCTTTTTCGCGGATAAATAAAGAATTACCCACTTTGAAAAATGTATGAAAGCCTTCTGAATCGGGAGAAAAAGCAGTGATCTTACCACTTTTATACCAAAAAAGTTTTTCGTTGGAGCCGAAAAAGACCTCATCGCCAATGCAAAGGGTTGACCATATATAACCAAAATCACTGTTCTTGAGCGAAAGGTCCTTAGAGAGAGATTGGTATACTATAATTCCCTTAGGGGATGTGGTCAGATAACCAAATTCATTTTCCCCGCCTACAAATATTTTATCTTCTTTGTTCTTATCTATTGAAATGCAACGGCTTTGATTCCTCATCCCAACCGTTTTCCATTCCCTTCCATCATTTAATAAAACCCCATTGCTATTGGCGACATATATCCTTCCTAATCCATCCTGAATGCTGCACCAGTTTTGATCACTGGCCTCATAACTTGATGGAGAATAATTACTGATATAATAATTTCCTGTTTGTCCATACGCGGAAAAAATAAAAGAACTTAAGATCAGGGCACTGCGAAATACATTTTTAGTGTGTATAATTTGCTGAAAATCACAGCAACTTGCTTCCGGCATCCTTTTGTTCCAAAATAACATAAGAAGCCTGCGAAATAAGAAGTGAATGCAGAGGAATAGTTTCATATAAAATTTGCTGCAACAGCGGCTCTAAAGTACAAAAGGTTATTCAAATTCTTTCTGTAAAATTCCCATAATTCATTGGCATTAGCATATCTAAATATCCGGATATCTGATCTCAATTTTAACTCCCTTGCTATTTGGTTTGTTCATTATTTTTTCACACAAAATTTATGCTATTGTTTGATTTTTGAGCTATATTAGCAGCCCTTTAAATAAATAGAAGTTGCTTTTAAAATAACAATTGCACATACACAAATGAACGTATACCGTTTTAAAGGGGTATTGAAAACGAAAAAATTAACAACTATAAAAATGAAAAAAATGAAAAAGTCGATTTTTACATTAGCACTAACTGCCTTGGTTTGTACTTATACATGGGCGAAAGTAAGAACAGTAAGCCAGGATGCCGCGACTCCCGCACAGTATACTACGGTTGCCGCAGCAATCACCGCTTCGGCAGCAGGTGACACTATATATATACATGGCTCCGCTACACAATACCCTAATTTCACTGTTAATAAGGTAAACCTCACATTTATTGGTGCAGGTTATAATCCTAAAAAAGAAAACCCTTTGGCAACAAAACTTAACTATGTATACCTTGACACAACCGGAAATAACCAAACCGGAAGGGGTACAAAATTGATCGGGTTTGAAATTTATGGAATTTATGTTGGCCCCAACTGGGGAGGGGCGCTTGCTGCAAAAAATAATAATGTTGTTGTTTCGAGATGCCACATCTCTTACCTGGATGTAACCGGGAACAACTGGACAATCAGTAATAACATTATTACCGGCTGGCTTAACATTGAAGACCACAGCTCAACAGTTATTTCAAACAATATTTTCGATCAGGCATACATAACAAATAGCGACAAATCGAATGTGTTGATAGCAAACAACTTTTTCTTCAGAGGCGGCAATGTATTCTATAGCAATATTACGCAAGCTACAATTGCAAACAATATACTTTTGGGTACAGCACTCACCGTTTCTGCCAACGTTACTCTGAATAATATGAATAACAATCTTACTTACAGTATTTTTGGGATCACGGGCAGCGGAGAAGCACTTCCTACAACCAACAATACCGGATCGGGAAACATTCAGGACACTGACCCCATGTTCAACTTTGAAACCAGTGTAACACTTTCTTCTTCTACTACTTTAAGTTTAAATTGGGATTTCACACTTCAAAGTGGTTCCCCGGCATTAACAGCCTCCGCAGGTGGAACTGAAATCGGGCTATATGGCGGTGCTTATCCTTGGGTAGATAATACAGGAATGGGCGCGATGCCATTCATCAAACACATGAATATTTCAGGAGTTGTTCCGGCAGGTGGAAATATTAATATTGATGTGAAAGCTAAAAGACATAATTAATAAAACATTAAAGCAGGCTGCGTTACTCCAATTTACGAATTGGCGAGTGTGAAAGAGGATTAGTGAGAGGCTCCCTTTAATTAAATAGTATTTAAAATAAGAATGATGAAACGAATTATATCCACCATTGCCTTATTTAGTTTTGGAATTTGTCTGTTTTCTCAGCAAATAAATAAGGGTGAATACTTTTTTGATACTGATCCCGGACAAGGTAATGGTACAAGTATTAGTGTAACAACCGCTGATTCTGTTATTCTGAATTCTTCTATTCCTATCAACAGTCTTTCTGCAGGCTTTCATAAATTAGGCATACGCTTTCGCTATACTAATGGCGTATGGAGTATGAATGAGGCAAGGGCATTTTATGTACATTCCTCTCCGGCGCCAGGTGCGACAATGATCAATGCGGCTGAATATTTTTTTGATACTGACCCGGGCAAAGGCAATGGAACAACACTTAGTCTTACACCTGGTGATTCTGCAACACTCGCATCAATTGTTCCCACAGGTTCGTTAACAACTGGTTTTCACAAGCTTATAACCCGTTTTCGCGACGATAATAATGTTTGGAGCTTAAATGAGGCTCGTGCATTTTACATTTCCGCTATCCCTTCAACACCAGCAACACAAGTGACTAAAGCTGAGTACTTTTTTGATACTGATCCCGGACAAGGTAATGCCACAGCTGCCGTTATCACTGCCGGAGATTCTGCTTCTATAATTACCACCCTTCCTGTCTCGGCTTTATCCCAGGGTTTTCATATCCTTTATTATCGTTTTCGTGATGACAAAGGTAAGTGGGGCATGAATGAAGCTCGATCGTTCTTTATTGCTGCGCCTTTTAGTCCTGCAAATGCACAGGTTGTTGCAGCCGAATATTTTTTCGACAATACTGATCCGGGTGTTGGTAAAGCGACTGCAATTCTTGGTTTTACACCAGGAGATAGCACAACTATCAAGAATATAATTATTGCATCCGGACTAACCGCCGGACAGACGCATAAACTTACTATACGCGTAAAAGACAGCAAAAATGTATGGAGCCTGAATGAGACACGAAAATTTGATGTTTGTAATGCTCCCGCAGTTGCTGGTTTTACAGCCAGTGTAAGCGGCAACACTGTCACGGTTATAAACTCTTCTACTAACGCCTATGGTTACTTGTGGAGATTTGGCGATGATAGCACCAGCACAAGCAAAGATACAACGCACACTTATGCATACGGCGGCATTTTTAATATCTGCCTGATTGCCTATAACCCTTGCGGAAATGATACTGTGTACAAAACAATTAACTTTAGCTGTACAGCTCCTTCAGCCTACTTTACTCCGTCTATAAATCAATTAACAGTTGGTGTAAATAATTATTCCTCCGGAGCTACGACTTATTCCTGGGATTTTGGAGATGGCTTTACCTCAACAAGTACCGCTCCGCAACATACATATTACGCTACCGGAACCTACACGGTATGTGTAACTGCCAAAAATGGTTGTGGCAGCAGCAGTTACTGTAGTGCTGTAAACGTTACCTGCGCTATCCCTTATGCTCAATTTTCTTCATCATTAAATGGATTAACTGGATATTTTAACAATCAAAGTACGAATGCGGCGAATGTTAACTGGTATTTTGGCGATGGCGGAATTTCTAATCAGCAGTCTCCAAACTATACCTATAATGCGTCAGGAACGTATACTGTTAAACTGGTTGTAAGCAATGCCTGTGGAAAAGACTCTATCACTCATCCTTTAACTATAGCCTGCACCTTGCCTGCACCTTCATTCAGTTTTAATGCAGATGGATTAACTGTTCAATTTGAAAACAATTCTACCAGTGCCATGTCTTATAAGTGGAACTTTGGGGATGGCAAAACCAGCTTATTTAAAAATCCCACTCATAAATTTCCTATAACTGATGTATATACTGTCTGCCTCGTCGCAACCAATGGTTGCGGGAAAGATAGTGTTTGTGAAGAGGTTAGTGTATGTATTGCCCCAACGGCCGACTTCATTTTTTATGACTCCTTATTAACAGCTAAATTTATTAACTCCAGCCTTAATGGTGACAGATATTACTGGACCTTCGGAAATGGTTATGCTTCAAATCAGATAAATCCTTCCATTAAATACAATACTCCGGGAACATATAACGTTTGTCTGAATGTTACAAACTCCTGCGGTGATGATAAAATATGTAAAAATGTAACCACATCATGCTCTCCGTACGGACCGCCTCAAATATGCCTGGTTACTACGGACAGCCTTTCTCAATACAATGTTATTTATTGGGATAAGACTCCTTTTGCCGGCGGAGTTGTTGATTCATTTATTGTTTACAGGGAAGTTTCGGCTAACACATATAAAACAATTGCTACTCTTGCTTATACGGATTCCAGTTTCTTTGTTGACACAGTAAGAACCAGGTATACGGTGCCATTGGCTAACGGAGATCCCAACAAAGGAACGTACCGTTACAAGATACAGTACAAAGATACTTGTGGCGGGTATAGTCAGTTAAGCAATTACCACAATACCATTTACATTGTATACAACGGGAATGGTCAGTTTTCATGGAATCCAGGCTATACGATCGAATCAACTGCCAATCCTGTAAATAATTATTTATTGCTACGTGATGATAATGGCTTAGGCAGCTGGAATACAATAGGAAGCATAAGTGGCACCCAAAATACATTGGTTGATCCTGCTCATGCGAGCTATCCGAATGGCAAATGGCGCGTAGGAACACAATGGGGTATCGTATGCACCCCAACATTTGCAGCAACATCAAACGATAATACAGAGGTGTTAACCCAAAAAACGATCAATATTTCGCG